>NZ_AKIS01000014.1:0-35734 GCF_000277005.1 Pontibacter sp. BAB1700
TCTTAAGGTACAGAAATATATGTGGGTAATAGGTATAAGGTCTGCCGGTATTCTCTATATTTAAGTTCTGCTCTGATAAACTATGGACAAACTTCGCTACCCTATCGGTCAGTTCGACCTCGACGCAAGCATTTCGGAAGATCAACTGAACATTTTTATTCTCTCTATCGGCAGTCTGCCTACAAAACTGGCACAAGCCCTAGCCAACCTGTCGGATGAACAACTTGATACGCCTTATCGACCCGGAGGCTGGACTGTGCGCCAGGTTGTGCATCACCTACCAGACAGTCATCTAAATGGCTATACCCGCCAAAAACTGGCCCTGACAGAAGAGAACCCAATTATCCGACCTTACGATGAGGTAGCTTGGGCAGAGCTTCCAGAGGCCAAAACAGCAGATCCGGGCATTTCGCTCACACTGTTGCACGCCTTGCATCAGCGCTGGGTCCTGATGCTGCACCAACTTTCTCCCGAGCAGCTTAACCGCACGTTTGTTCACCCGGTTTCCGGCCAGCAAACCATACGGCAGCACATTGGGCTATACGCCTGGCACGGTGAGCACCACCTGGCGCATATTACTGAACTAAAGAAAAGGATGGATTGGTAAAAGGCTGTTATTGGATCTTCAAATGTACTGAATCTGCCACTTGGTAAAATAGTGTATCCTGCAGTTCGTTTGTGAGAAGAAGGGTTTGGGCGTTGTGGTCGAGCGTCAGGGCTTCAGAAATTTCCAGATCGCCAGTGTCGCGTTTGATAGCTCCGTTCAGGATGATGAGTTTGAAGAAGAAGATAAAACTAACCACCGCCACAGCATGGACCAAAAGCGCTCCTTTGTTATGTGTATCGGCTGGAATTGCAAATACAATAATAATGCGCCGTATCAGCATCAAAGCTCCCACCACCAGCACCAACAAACCTACTAAATGGTGTAACCCCGGAGCGTGTGCGTACTCCCAGCCAAACACGAGGTAAGTGAGCCAAACCAGCGCAAAACCTCCTGCATAGTAAGCTAGCCCGCGTCCTATACCTGCTATCAGATTATTCTTAATACGCATATCCTTACTGTATTTTCATTTCGGTTAAGTCGCGTAGTTCTGCCTGCAGGTCCTGTGCGATTTGCTGCATCTCCTGCATGGCCTGCTCTTTCGATTTGCGCTGCAGCAGGTGCAGCTTCAGGTTGTCCGACAGCTTGATGTAACCATCGTATTTCACAAATTGAAAGGTACTCATCGATCCCCTCGACTCACTTACCTGTTTATAGTTGTTCTTTTTCAGGAAGAGGAAATCAATACCAGCGAGCGGCAGCGTTTTGCCGAATGTCATACCTGCAAAGAGTACCCCTTCGCGGTAAGTCATTTGCGCCAGGTCGAATTCTGTGCGATAGTGCGTCAACTGTGTGATGATGGCAGTCGGGAGAAAGGCATAGGCTGCCACCGAGCCATTTACAATCATCGTGACCGCAAGTGCGGTAGTGATCCAGCCGAATACCCGTGCGCTTGCACTGAAGTAGTGTCCTGTGTTATAGCTGTGTAAAGTTGCTGGCATCGGCTTCTGAAATGATAGACAATATAAAGTTTATTTCTGAGAAACCCTCTCCCGATTCGGCACAATTAACGCTCTGTTTTCGTCATACAATCCTACCAGCACGCTGTTGCCTTTATTGTCCACTCTGAGTCCGCCATACTCCGCTTTTTCAAAAGTCTCGGCCTGCCCTTCTTCAAAAAAGTAAGACTCCGCCCCAAGATTGAGCGACCAGTTTCCCTTGCTGTACCTGAGCAGGATCTCTCCTTCGTTCATCGGCTCATTTTCGGGCTGATAACGCACCAATTGCGCTACATTTTGGGAGTCCACTTGCACAACGGCATAGCCGCGGTTGGGGAGTTTCTCCAGTTCCTGCGTCTGGCTGATGGCATAGCTGAGTGTCATGTAATCGCCCTGCATCAGCGAGCGCGGATCTACCGGGGCCAGCTGGAGCAGCACCAGTTGACCATCTTCCAGGATCTCCTCCTTCTCCACCACCGACAGGTTAAAAAAGGCCAGCACCGCCACCAGGTTGACCAGCACAATTATACTTCTCAGGTTACGCTTCATGGCTTCGCAAGTAACGATTTAACAGGTATAGGCCACCTAAAAACAGGGCACCCGTGAGCACCAGCACCCCCGACTTAGCCAGCAGGGTCATGTTGAGGTCGTAGTAGTAAAGCACCAGGAAATAGGCCAGCCCCAGCAGCCCCACCCAGAGACCTGTTCTGTGGCCGATGTAAAAACTGGAAAGCACTACTAGCAGCGCACCCGGCACCGAAGGAGCCAGCACAGTCGGCAGCAGCACCACCGCGCAGCAGGTATAGAAAATAGCCAGCGTCTTCCTGTCCTCCACCCCACTCTCCAGCAGCACACGGTGCAGCAACAGCAACAGACAACCGATCAAAAACAAACCCGACAGCCAGAAATGGGTGATGTTGGTAGAGAGAAATTTCTGGTGCACAAACAGCCCCAGCGTAATAATCAGGGAGAAGATCAACCCCATGCGAACCGGCCCGAAGACCAGCGTAAAGCGCCGCGACAAGGCCAGCAATTTCGCTTCATATAAACTTATAAAAGTGAGAACACCCACCAGCACCACAACCAGGACATGCGACAGGTTGTATACCTTGTGAATGAAAATCAGGCTCAGCAGACTGCCGTTGAGCACCAGCACTGAAAGGAACACATAAATGCCGCTTTCTGAGAAGATTAATACCAGCAGTGCGGCTATACCTAACAGCAGCGCTACGGAGGTACCGCTATCGGTCAGCTGCCCCACCCCAATGGCTAGCAGCACGTAACCAGCAATGTTGAGCGACACCCCGACCGCCTCAGCTGAAAAGGTTTTTTCGAAACGGATAAGCACCTCCGCCCCTATTAGAAAGCCAGCGCCGAAAAGCAGCAAACCTATACCTGAGTTGTAAAGTCCCGCCGAGAACAAAAAGCCCAGCAGCAGGCCCATAGCCAGCAGGCCGCCCAATATGGTAAGCAGCTTCACTGGCCAGCGTTTTAGCAGCGAAGTAGAATGTGCCACTTCTGCTTTAATAGCCGCTTCGTCGTAGCGGAAGTCGGGTTGCTCCTGCGCAATCTCCTGCAGCAGGGCTTCGAGTTGTATTGGTTCTTTATCGGCCATGCCACTGTCGGTTAAGTCTGCCTAAGTACTGAATCAGTAAGGTAATGCTGCCCACCACAAAGATCGTGGCCAGCAACAGCATAATCTCCGGCACATTCTCCCCGATCCGCACCAGGATGGCAGTCACCACCGCTATGGCGCTAAAGGGCAAAGCTGTGAGGTAGAAGATATCACGCACCTTTAGTCCGTAGGCTATACCTGCGCCATACATAACCGCACCGAGTAGATAAGCTAAGCCATAGTCGTGATCTATACTCTCGAAAAGTGCCGAGATCATGCTGATGGTGATGACCGTGATCGCTGCCAGCCCCACCAGGCGAGGGAACCAGCGGTGCTGAATACCTACGCGGCCTTTTGCGGCCAAGGCTTCCCAAATGACAACAGCCGCTGCATTGAGGATGAACATCGCATCCAGCACCACCGCAAAGCTCCAATGGGTAGCCACCTGCTGGGTATAGAGCACGAAGGTGGTATTGAGCAGCACGAGAAAGATGAACCACAGCGGCTGAAACCTTGCTACAACCACCCACAGTACTACGCACATGGTCCAGCCCAGGAAGAAATCGTAGGCGTTGGCGCCGGTCTGGTAGATCTGCCCAAACACAGCGAAGAGCACCCCCACCAGCATGGTGCTGGCCATGAGTAGCACGTTCTTCACGGTGCTACTGAGTTTGGTAAACACCGCCGCGAACGTTACCCCCATTACGAGCACTTCGATCAGCCCCAGCTTCACGAACTTGTGCATGTCGGCCCAGTTGTAAGCGAAGAAAAAGATAATGCCCGAGATCAGGAAACTCCCTCCGAGGCCTAGCAGAAACAGCCGGACAAACTTGATCCAGTCCTGCGGCCCGGCGTATACCTGCTCCTTGCGGAGCCGGTCGGCTATACCTGCCTCACGCCAGTTGCTGTGCCGGGCAATGCTGTAGATGATGTCGCGGGAGAGGAGTGATTTCATAGAATCATTTGAACAGGTACTGTCATTTCAAAATGGTGGTTGATGCGTAATGAGTATGCTACTCAGCGCATTTTAATAATAAAGCTCCGTATCATTTTTGGCAGGTATTTCTCTTGCTAAACTGTCACGGGTATTTTTCTGCACCGCAATAGCCGCAAAAAGGCTCAGTAAAAACGACATGCCGTAGAAGCCTTTTTCGCTCAGAAGCAAATCAGCATTCCAAAGCCCCACTGTCAGCAGCACGATCGCCAAAAGGGTGGAAAACCAGCTGAGCCCGTAATAGATGTTGGTAACCGGTATACCTTCCAGCTGGTCGCGCACGCTTTTCTGAAGCGAGATAGCTGAGAATAAACCAAACATCAGAATGGCAAAATAATAGCCCTTCTCGTTCAGTAGCATGTCGGCGTTCCACAGTCCGATGAGGTAGGCGGTCATACCTGTAAGTAAAGTAGCCCAAGAGGCTGCTACAAATGCGTTGGATGGTTTCTGATTCATCTTCTTTTTCCGTTTAAGTGATGAATCAAAGGTATAGCAGCCCCTAAAGTTTTCTTTTGACAATTGTCAAAAAAGGAAGCCTATCAAACCTGACTTCGGATCCTGCTCAAGGTTTCCTGACTGATGCCCAGGTAGGAGGCAATTTGCCCGAGGGGGATTCGCTGCAGAATATGGGGCGATGTTTCCAGTAGCTGTTCGTACCGCTCCCGAGCCGTCTTGAACTGCATGGCCATCAGTCGCTCTTCCAGCCTGATGTAGTACTGCTCGTTTATGATCCGCACCAGGCGTTCCAGGTCGTGGTGCTGATCGAACAACTGGTGCAGGGCTTCAGAACTGATCCCCCACAAGGTGGAGTCTTCCAGAACCTGTATGTTTTCTATACCTGGCTTCCGGGAAATGAAGCTGTAAAAAGAGGTAATGAAATTATTCTCGAAGCCAAACCAATACGTCACTTCCTTTCCGTCTAAGTTGTAGTACCCTCGCAAACAACCCCGCTCCAGGAAGTACAGCTTGTTGCACACCATTCCTTCTTTTACCAGGAAAGAATTCTTCGGAACCTCTACCCGTGTTAATGCTTTGGTAAGAGCCTCCCATGCGGCTATAGAAATAGGGTGGTACTGGGAGATGCATTGGTGTAGGGCGTTCATGTTGAGGCGATTTTACTTTGGGTATGGGGTTAGAATTTGGCTGTTTAAATAAAGGAAGGTGGTTTTTATAATGGAGTCAAATGTGCTGGTGTAGCAGAATTGCGCAGCGTCATTAAGCCGTACTGCTAAACTTAGTTTTGCTCCATTATACTTCAAAAATTGAAGCACATTTCATTTTCTCTGTTACGAAAACTCACATATTACCTATAGCCGTTGCAAAGCTTGTTTAACTGTTTCTCTGTTGGGTTTAGAGACCGGTATTTTTTCTCCAGATGTTAAAAGAAGGATACCACCATCTTCTTTTAACCAGCTCTTTACATATTTTGGATTGACTAAATGACTTTGATGCGTTCTTAAAAATCCTTTAGGCCGCAGTAAATCTGCATATTCTTTAAGTGATTTTGAAACCAATATTTTTTCATTACCCGAAAGGAAGAAGTGAGTATATGTATTGTCTGCTTCGCAGCGTATAATTTCCGATAAAGTAACATACCTTATTTCGCTTTGCATCTGCAGGGCAATTGTGCTCACGTGCGTTTCTGGCTTTTTTAGTTGTTGCAGTAAAAAATCAAGCTGAGAAGTTTGTATTTGTGCTGCCAATTTATGCTCGGCTTTATGTACCGCAGTCATCAATTCGTCTATATCAATAGGTTTTAAAAGATAATCTAAGGCGGCAAATTTTACAGCTTGTATGCCATATTGGTCGTAGGCGGTAATAAAGATAACTTCAAAATTACGCGTTGGAAGCAGTCTGAGCACATCAAACCCAGTTTGCTCGCCCATTTGAATATCCAGAAACACTACATGAGGCAGGTGTTTTTCAATAGCATCAACTGCATCGCTTACATTTTGTGCTGTTGCGATTATAGTTACCTGCGTACAGTGCTTTTCCAGCAAAATTCGCAGGTTTTCTAAGTTGGATATTTCATCATCCACTAAAACTGCTCTCATCATATTATAGCCAATCGATTAATGTTAAGCTTATTTTAGTGCCGTTAGTGGTTGACTGTATGGCTAAAGTAAAGCGATTTTCTTTATAAATACTGTTTAAGAGTGCTATCCTGCTTTCACTTAATGGCAGACCCAAACCATTGGTCTTTTTCACTGGGTCAAATCCATTGCCATTATCGGTGACAGTTAACTGCAAATCATTTGCTTGTTTACTAAATGTGATGATCACTTTTCCATCAGTAGCCTTTTGCGATATCCCGTGCTTCACCGCATTTTCAACGAAAGGTTGCAGTAGCATGCTTGGTATTTCTATGTTAGCTAAATCTAAGTCTTCGGAATGATTAATTTCGTATTCAAAGCCGAACCGCAATTGCTCCATTTGCAGGTAATCGTCCAGTAAAGTCTTTTCCTGTGATAAACTTATCAATTCTTTATCGTCAAGCACGTTACGGGTCAACCTGGCGAATTTAGAAAGGTATTTATTGGCTTTGTCTATTTCGTTTCTGTTCATTAAATTCTGAATGCCAGCAAGTGCATTGAACAGAAAATGAGGGTTCAATTGGGACCGAATAGAATTAAGCTGGAGCTTTGCAGTGTTTTTTTGCTGCTCATTTTCTGCCAGCCGCTTTTTATTTTTCCTTTTGTTGAGGTAGAGGATAACTAGAAAAACTAATCCAATTAAAAACCCGATAAGCAAACTATAGAGCAGAAGTTCTTTTTTGGTGTAGTTTACTTCATCTACAGTTACAGAGAGCGTATGCCTGGTTATATAGCCTTCTATTTCTTCTGCAGAAATATCACAATCACGGCATTCAGTCCATTCAATCAATGGCTGAATGATGATTTCATAATCTCCTGATTTTTTGAAAAGGCTTTTGTCAATCTTCACATAAGGCAAAAACTGATGATCTTCAACGTAGTAGCCATATTGCCAGGCAGTGGATTCGAAAATTATTTTATTTGTTTGCCTGTCTTTTATTGTGATATAGTAGAGATAGTCATTAACTGATCTGTCTTTTACGATGGTTAATTCGTCGTCTTTTTCAGTGAAAGTGAAGTCTGTTTTTTCTTTTAGGTCGGTGATCCAGCTGTAATCCACGCCTTTATCAGTAGCGAAGCGCTTTGAAAAACCTAAGATTTTTGCTCTTGAAATAAGCTTCCCGTAAAAAACAGCTTTGTCAATGTTGAGTGGTTTTTCGATGCTGTAGATTATCGTTGTGATGGTTTTGCCTTTAATAGGAAAAACGCCAAGAGAGGTAGATCTGAATACTTCGTCTGGTCTATCAACATCTGCTAGCCGCGCTTGGTCAATCGACTTGTTTACCACAATAGGTTTGTCATCCTCCAAAATGGTGTAGCGATAATGCTGTACACTATCTGTCTCTTTAAAATAAATTTGGATGCTTACATTGTTAACGTCAGGCAAATAATTAAATGAGGTCCGAGGTTGATTGGGAAACACATTGGCATAGTAGACGTTTTTGGCTGAACTATCCACACTCATAAGTAATTTTCCCCCAGCAGCGTATGTACGAGAAAAGTCAATGCCTTTTTGCGCATTGACCGTAGAGAGGGCAGTGATGAAGCTGAGAAGGATGAAGGTTATCTTTTTCATAATAGCTAAATTTGATTTTCATCAAACTTGTAGCAATAATAGCGAAACTAAAACCTTAAAATATTAAAGACAGTGGTTGAAATAGCAGATGTGTTGTTTTGTGCAGTATTTGAAATTGCCGCCAATTCCGCCTGCCAGTGATTGAACCTGCAGGGAGCCATCCGTATTGGCCGTAGCACCAAGGCCCTAATTCATCCTCAAGCATTTTAACAGTTTCTAATTTGACTTGAGAGTTAGCAGCTATACCTTTGACCTTATCAAACCCAGCGCTATACCAATTGCAAACGAAGCAGCAAATTAAAACCCGCATCGCCCCGACTCCCAGCGGCTACTTGCATCTAGGTAATGCGCTGTCGTTTGCTATTACCTGGGCGCTGGCCCGCAAACAGGAAGGTATAGTCGCGCTGCGCATCGATGACCTCGACAACGCCCGCTTCCGCCCCGAGTACCTGCAGGACATTTTCGAGACACTCGACTTTATGGGCCTCGAATACGACGAAGGACCGCGCAACCCACAGGATTTTCAGGAAAACTACTCGCAGCTTTTAAGGCTATCGGCTTATCAGGCGCAACTGGACAAACTGGTGCAGCAAGGTATGGTATATGCCTGCCCCTGCTCCCGCAGCCAGATAGCAGCTTTGTCACCGCAGGGGCTATACCCGCTCACTTGCCGCGACACCCAGCTGCCGCTCGATACCCCCAATGCCGCCTGGCGCGTGCGTATACCGGAGGGGACCACCGTCACCTTCCAGGACCAACTGCTCGGTGATTGCACTGTGGCGCTGGCCCTCGAAATGCCTGATTTTGTGGTGCGGCGCAAAGACGGTATACCTGCCTACCAGATCGCGTCGATCGTAGATGACCTGGCCATGGGCGTGAACCTGATCGTGCGGGGCGAAGACCTGATGCTTTCCACTGCGGCGCAGCTATACCTGGCGCAGCACACCGGCGCCGCGGCCTTTACCAATGCAGCTTTTGTACACCACCCGCTTATTACCGCCGAGGGCAGCAAACTATCCAAATCGCACGACGCCCTCTCGCTCACCGAAATGCGCAAGGCCGGCCTTACCCCGAGGCAGCTCTGGCAAAAGCTGGCTGAACTGCTGGGCTGGCACAATGCAGGTATAGCCGACGCGAAAAGTTTCCTGCAGCAGTTTGAGCCAAAAGACCTGCCACGACAAGCACTACAGGTATAGCCCGCGACCAATGGGCACAAAAAAGCCCTACTACCTTCCAGGCTATACCTGAACACACAGCAGGGCTTCCAGTAAAATGGGGCGCCTTATTTAGCCGCCTGAATCATCACGGGCACTTCCAGATTCTCCCACCGCAGCACAATTCCTTCATTGGTCACATCGTACACCAGTCGTTCGTTCATCGTGTCGGCCTGGCGCGGCTTGGCCGTCACACGCAGCACATCCTGCTTCTCGTCGTACTGTGTGCCCCACTGCTTGGCGGTTTTATTGAAAATAACTGTCCACTCGTCCTCGCCAGGTATAGCATAGAAGCTGTAGGTGCCAGCTGGCAGCCTTTGCCCCTCCACCATGACGTCGCGATCGGTGGTAACGGTGGTCGCTTCGTTTGCCCCGGCACGCCATACCTTGCCATAAGGCACCAGTTCGCCCCAAATGGTGCGCCCTTTTACAGACGGACTGCTGTAGTTGATGGTGATGGTCGCATCGCCCACCTTTCCGGAGGCGGTAGCTGGCGGACTGGCCTTTTGCTTGGCGTCCTGCGCACAGGCTGTGGATGATACCATTATGCCGATGAACAGCATCACAAGCGCATTCAGAAATCGTAGATTTTTCATAGTAGTTTATTTTGATTTAGGCAGAAAGATAGGCATTAGATCGATATCCTACCACAAGATTATCAACCAATTAGCTAACGAGCAGCAGCAGCTCCAAATTGTGTGGCCGAAGCAAAGGATTTGCCCCCCCGCTACTAGCCCTTTGCAGCATACCCGCCTTTCTTCCGTATAGAGAAAAACTGCTACAATACGGCAGGACAATTGAGAAAGCCGCGAAGCCTATGCCTTTCACTAACCGAAACAGAAGAACTTCTACACGAAAACTACGCGTCTCTACAACGGGTGCCGGCACACGGGGTACCAGTCAGCCGCAGGGCTATACCACAGCTCCCACCCGTAGAAACCTTCGCACCAAAGCCCGCAGAAGAAAACCAGCCCGGGGCTCGGCCGTGAAAGGCGCCCAGAACCGGCTTCGCAATTTCCGACAGGCCTCGATCCTGGCTGTGGCTATCACGGGTTTTATCCTCTTGATGTTTGCTCCAAGTGAAGCAGGCCTTGCGCAGGAAAACGGCCCGGACTCAGTAGCCGTGGTGGAGGAAGTGGCCATAGAGGAGCTGGTACCCGGAGATACAGCTTCAGAAGTGGTAACCCAGAATGGATCTACCAAAGAAGCCGCAGAAGAAGCTATTGGGGCCTTACAGGGTCTTTGGGAAAGTTTCATCTTCAACCTCCCCAAGATCCTGATTGCGCTGGCCACACTGGTGCTGGCCTGGCTGCTGGTGCGTATGCTACGGGCTATCCTGCAGCGCACCATCGGCAAGTGGCAAAGCTCCAGCGCCATCATCTCGCTTGTCTCCATCGCGGTTTGGCTATTGGCAGTAGGCGTAGCGCTCAGCGTCGTGGCTGGTGACATACGGGCGCTGGTTGGTTCTTTTGGCCTCATCGGCCTGGCCTTATCGTGGTCACTGCAAACGCCTATTGAAAGTTTTACGGGCTGGCTCATGAACTCCTACCAGGGCTACTACCGTGTGGGTGACCGTATCCGGGTAGGCGAGGTATTTGGCGACGTATACCGCATCGACTTCCTGACTACTACTGTGTGGGAGATCGGGGCGCCTTATCAGCCGGGCTTCGTACGGGCAGAGCAGCCAACCGGCCGCCTGGTCACTTTCCCAAACAATGAAGTTCTGACGGGAACGGTCATCAACCTGACCGGCGACTTCCCCTATGTGTGGGACGAGCTGGATGTAGGTGTGGCCAACGAGTCGGACGTGCCGCTAGCTATGGAGGTATTGGAGGGTGTGGCCTTAGGCCTGCTAGGCAACTACATGAAGGCTCCGGCTGCCTCTTACTCCCAACTCCTGCAGCGGGCGGGGCTGGACGACGCTGTGCCTGACAAGCCACAGGTATTCGTTTCCATGGATGAGTCGTGGACTAATGTGACTATCCGCTACCTGGTGGGCGCGCGCGAGCGACGCAAGTGGAAGAGCGAGCTCACGCTGCGCATCACCAATGAACTGAACAAGCCCGAATATATCGGCAAGATTATTCCGGTATACCCACGTCAGCAGGTACAGTTCATCAATCCGGATGGCATTCCTACAAAAGCCAGCCCCAGAAACAACAGTGAATCTTAAACCACAACTAATTTACTATCAGAAACCTGCAAAGCTCAGATTTGCTTCAGAATTGTACCGTAAACTTGTAGCATACTAATTTTTAACACTTAAAAATCAGGAGTTATGAAAAAGATACTAGTTGGATTTGCCTTCGTAATAGGTTCAGTTGTAGCGGTTGAGGCGCAGGACGTAGCCGAAAAGGATGTACCTGAAGCTGTGAAAAGCGCACTGTCGCAAAAGTATACCAACGCCACTGACCTTGAGTGGGAAAAGCACGGTGAGAACTACGAGGCTGATTTTGACATAGACCGTATCGACCATACTGTGATGATTGACCCATCTGGTAAAATACTGATGACCAAGCGTGATGTGGAGGAGAAAGACCTGCCACAAAATATACGCACTGCCATCAGCCAGAATTACAAAGGCATGCGCCTGGACGATATCGAGCAGGTGGAGAAAGACGGCAACACCTATTACCAGTTAGAGCTTGAACAGAAACCCCAGGATAAAAAGGTTGTACTGTCACAGGATGGAAAAGAAGTAACTGACCCAGCTTACTGGGACTGACTACTTGCCTTCTAAATATTAAAAGAAATGCCCGGGGCTATGCTTCGGGCATTTCTTTTGCCTATGCCCTAAAAAAGCCTATACCTGCCTCGGCATGACATACTGCTCTAAGGGGAGATACAGGCGAACTGTATACTTGCACCGAATACCCGCGTAGGAGGAGAACCTGAACTTACCTTATGGCCCATGCGCGTACTCTGGAACTACCTGCAGCCCCATCGCGGGCTTGTTATACTCTCTTTAGTACTTGCCGGCATCAGCCAGGTGCTGGCGCTCGTCGACCCCATCATCTTCGGCAAGATCATCGACGATTATGCCACGCCGCCTTTCACCATGACCAGCGAAGAGCGGGTAAAAGGTGCCCTGTGGCTAATGCTGCTGGCTGTGGTTGTCGCACTGCTCTCTCGCCTGGCCAAGGCTTTCCAGGAGTACTTTACCAACCTGGTCGTGCAGAAGTTTGGGGTGCAGATCTTCAACGACGGCCTCAAGCAGACCCTTAAACTCTCTTACCAGGAATACGCTGACCAGAATAGTGGCGAAACACTTTCTATCCTCCAGCGGGTGCGCCGTGACACGGAGCGCTTCATCAACTCCTTTATCAATATTCTCTTTTCGTCACTGGTGGGTGTGGGCTTCCTGGTATGGTACGCTATCACCAAACACTGGGCGCTGGTACCTATTTTCATTATCGGGATGGTGGTACTCGGCGGACTCACCAGTTTGCTGAGCGCGAAGATCAAGACCATGCAGCGCTCCATCAACCGGGCTACCAACAAGATGTCGGGGGTGATCACGGAGTCGCTGCGCAACATTGAGCTGGTGAAAAGCCTTGGCCTGACCTACCCCGAAATAAGGCGCTTGCGCGAACACACCGAGCGCATCTTTTCGACTGGAAATGGCCAAGGTAAAGCGGGTGCGCACGCTCTCTTTTCTGCAGGCACTGCCCTTAATCTGCTCAAGCAGTCCATCCTGTTCACGCTGCTCTGGCTGATCTTCCGGGATGTGCTCTCTACCGGTGAGCTGATCTCGATGCAGTTTATCTCGGTGAGTATATTCGGTCCGCTGCAGGACATGGGTACCATCATCCTGACCTACCGGGAGGCCGAAGCTTCGCTGCATAACTTCGCTGAGCTGATGAACAAGCCCGTCGAGACCAGGCCTGAGTCGGCGATTGACGTGGGGCCGCTGCAGCAACTGCGTTTTCAGGACGTGGTGTTCCGGCACAAGGGCGCTCCGCAAAACTCCGTCGACGGCATTTCCTTTGAGGCCAACACCGGCGACACCATCGCTTTCGTGGGACCGTCGGGCTCGGGCAAATCCACGCTGGTGAAGCTGCTGGTGGGGCTATACCTGCCGGCCAGTGGGGAAATCTACTACAATGGCACTCCCGTGAAAGAAATCTGGCTGAACGAGGCACGCCGGCAGCTGGGCTTTGTGACACAGGAAACGAATCTGTTTTCGGGCACCATCAAGGAGAATCTGCAGTATGTGAAGCCGGACGCTACTGACGAAGAAGTAGTACGTGCCATGGAAAAGGCTTCCGCTACCACCCTGCTCTCCCGCTCCGAGCAGGGCATCCACACCCAGATAGGGGAAGGTGGGCTGAAAATGTCGGGTGGTGAGAAGCAGCGCCTTTCCATTGCCCGCGCCCTTATCCGCAACCCGCGCCTGCTTATTTTTGACGAAGCCACCTCCGCCCTCGATTCCCTCACCGAAGAAGAGATCACGGCTACTGTGAAAGAAATATCTGCCTGCGGGAGCAAATCACCATCCTGATTGCCCACCGCCTCAGCACCATCATGCACGCTGACACCATCTATGTGCTCGAAAAAGGAAAGATCATAGAGCAGGGAAACCATGCAGAGTTAGTGGAGCAAAAAGGTCTGTACTACGCCATGTGGCGCCAGCAAATAGGCGAGCGTAAGGTGGAGCTGATCCGGTAGATGCCTTGCAACTTTCTGCCAGCGCACGCGGTATGCAAAGCAACACATTAAAGCAGAACACTATACCTATGAAACTATACCTCTCTATAATCACCTGCTTGCTGGCCCTCGCCTCTTGCGGATCCGACTCTGCTGACGGCAACTACAACCGCGCCGCCGACGATGAACTGATCGACAGCCAGATCGACTCCGACACCAAAGCCTCCATTGACAGTGTGGCCCGTACCACCGACGAAGGCGCCATTCTGCATCCGCTGCCCGACACGCTGACTACCCTGTTGCAACAGCGCCAGCCGCAAACCGAGGTGGTAGTGCTTACCGACCAGACTATGTCGAACCGCCGCCTGCAGGTAGACAACCCCCTATACCTGCGTGGCAACCTCAACGGCAATCGCCATCCCGACTACGCAGTGCAGGTGCTGCAGAACGACTCCATTCACATTCTTGCTTTTCTGGACTACGGCACCCCGCAAGTCCGCGAAATGAAAGTAGCAGCATACCCTTCGCAGCAGCTGAACGACCGCAGGTATAGCACCCTGCAGCTCAAGCTGGCGCCTCAGGATTCGCTTGTTCGCAACCCGCGTCAGCAGCAGTTCACTAACCTCAAAACCGACGGCGTGTCCGTGCTAGACGGCAACCGCACCACCCTATACCTACTGCAGAATAACCGCTTTATACCTTTCGACGCCCAGCAGTAAGGTAGTAGCGCTGGTTAATCCGTAAATTGCAGGCGCTATACCTCCTTTTTATACTTGTCACAGTCTATGCCTGCTCCTAAGTCTGACAAACCTGTCCCCTCGCTCACGCCACAAATCTCCTCTGAAGACCAGCGCAGACTGAGCAAACTGCAGCAGGACTTCAATAAGAAAGTGGCACAGATAGAGCAGCTGAAGCAGGAACTAACCTCGCGACGCGATAGCATGGACCTGGCCCAGAAGCGGATTGAGAAGGAACTGCGCCCCATCATCATGCAGCAGGTGGAGCAGCGGGCTGCATTGGCCCATCTGCTGGACGAGGCCTTTGCCCTCCCACTATTCAGTTTCAGGGAGAAAGAAAAACTCGCCCTGCTCATTGCCGACATCGCACTGGACCTGATCCAGAACTATGAGCGCCAGGACCTGATAGCCCTGCACGACCGATATGCCGAGGTGCTGTATGCCGAGCGGGCGGTATGCGCAGCTGACGAGGAAGATTCTTCAGAGGAAGACAAGATCAGCGAGGAAGAGACCGCTATACCTGACAACTGGGATGAGCTTGACGAGTACGAGCGCCTGCAGGCCCAACTGGACCGGGAAGAGGAAGAGCGGGAACGAGCCAGGCAAAACCGCCAGAAAGGCCGCAAAACCAAAGCCCAGAAAGAGAAAGAGGCAAAAGCCAAGGCAGAGCTCAGCAATATCAGCAAGGCCAGTCGCCGCGTGTATACCGACCTTGCCAAGCAACTGCACCCCGACAAGGAGCGTGACGAAACCAAACGCGCCTGGAAAGAGGAAGCCATGAAGCGCGTGACGCAAGCCTACCACCACGACGACTTCTTCGAGCTGCTGCGCCTTCAGATGGAGTTCCTGCAAGAGCAGGGTCAGGCATTGGATAAGCTGCCCGACGAACAACTAGTTTACTACATCAAACTCTTGGATGATCAGGTCAGCGAGTTGCAGGCCGACCTCAACGGTTTTATCTTTGGCCCCAACGCCGCCTTTTACGAGCGCTTCTGCGGAAGCCAAAAGCAAATGAACCAGAAGTTCAAGCAGGCGAAGGAAGGCTTAACCTACGAACTGGAACAACTGAAGCAGCACCTGCGCGTGCTGCAGGACCCGGTGCAGATCAAAGTGATGTTAAAGTAAGACTTGCACACCATCACCTCGCAGTGCAACCTGCGCTCGAGGCAGGTTGCTATACCTGCGCCCATCCATTTCAGCCCCTCAAGCAAGCCTACTTAAAAGAAACCACTGCCAGATCAGCCAGCTCCATCCTTGACTGCAGCAGAATACCGTACTTCGTTTTCAGTTCTTCCTTTGCCTGCTCGAAATCGTTTTTGGTCAATTTGAAGTTATATTTCCCTGATTCCAGCAGCTCTCTCTTGGCAATTATACCCACCTGAAAGTTTTTCTCGACAGCGCCTACCAATTCTCCAAGCGTTACGTTCTCGAATGTGATATCTTCCTCGTTATACTTCACGGTAGACCGGCCCAGGTCGGCCACAGAATGGGTAGCCAGCAGATCAGCATCGGCAATCGCCACATCCCAGTCATCCGTTTCTTCAGAGCGATACGTGACATCAAATTTATAAACTTGCTGCAGCTGCTCGAGCACCAGCTGTTTGTTTTGCTTCGCATCCTTAGCAAGTTTGTGCGCTTTAAACTTCAGGTCAATGGCCGTGTACTGGTGCCTGCTCTTGTCGAGTTCCACACGCGATTCTTCTTTATCCAGCAGTGCCAGGATGATATCGTGCAGCTTTTGATTTTCAAACCCGATCGAGTCCGGGCCAATGAATTTAGAAGAGATGGCGGTTTGGTCGTGGAGCAAGTACTCCCCTACCTGCAGGGTATAGTTTTCGTTCCGGATGTTCAGTTTCTCTTCCAGGGCTCCCAACGATGCCAGCGCCAGGCCGAAAAACAACGCATTGTGACTTGCGTGCAGGTAAAAACCCCAGCGAAAGCCGTGCTTCACGCGCATGTACCCCATTAGCATACCTCCCACGATCTGAGGAGCTATCAGAATCGGGATAAGCCAAACAGCTACCGAAGCGTAGTCGAAGTCGGTAAAATTGGTGATGTGAATCAGGCCAAAAGCAAAGGCCATCAGGTAAAAGAAGGCGCCGTATACTTTGGGCCATATTTTCTCAAGAAAACCGGTGATGGCTTCGCCGTTCAGCCCATACAAGACCATGGCCATACCCAGTATAATCCATGCACCGATGGCACCTTCCAGAGGCAGCAGCGAATACGCCAAAACGCCCAGTGCGATTGCAGCCGCAAAAGCCAGCAAAGTCATGTAGCCACTCTTAAACCGTAGCCCGTATCGGAAAACCAATTCCTCCAGAAAAGGCACTACCAGCACGCCCAAAAGCAAAAAGGCCCAGACCGGGAAGGACCGCATCAATTCGAGCACAGCGTGGGTGTTGCCAGTATGCCATCCCAACAGGCTTACCAGTTGAATCACACCTATAATCGCGAACGAGAGCAGCAGATCAATTAAGAGCACATACAGCAGGATGCGAAGTTTGAAAGAGAGGCTGCTTGTAGCGGCAGGTTGGTCTTTTGGGTTTTTGAGGAAAAGCCAAATATCAGAGGCAGTTTGTCT
The DNA here is from genome assembly GCF_000277005.1 of Pontibacter sp. BAB1700. Taxonomy (NCBI): domain Bacteria; kingdom Pseudomonadati; phylum Bacteroidota; class Cytophagia; order Cytophagales; family Hymenobacteraceae; genus Pontibacter; species Pontibacter sp. BAB1700. Next base: position 17,003 of record NZ_AKIS01000014.1, read on the forward strand.
TAGCTGCAGGGTAAAAGATTGAAGCATGGAATAAAGATAGAGCTACTGTTGCACTAATTGCAGTCTAAATATATATAATTCCACCTATACTTCTATGAATTCCTGCTGTTAATCTTGGTCCTGGAGCGCACTATACCTGCAGGTAGTTTTCCATGGTGTCGATCACCTCTAACGGGGCACTCAGATTTGGGCAGTGCCCCGTCGCTTTCAGGTGCACCAGCGTGGAGTTTTTGATGGCTTTATGCACATAGTTGCCAACTTCTTCCGGCGCGATGATATCATCGGCACACTGCATGATCAGCGCCTCAGTCTGGAGCTTGGGCAAGTCCTGCCGATTGTCCGACAGGAAGGTGACGTGGGCGAAGTGCCTGGCAATATCGGGGTCGGTATTGCAGAAACTCTCTATTAATTCTTCCCCCAACGAAGGCTTATCCGGGTTTCCCATGATCAGGGGAGCAAACGTGTCGGCCCAAAGTGTATAGTCGCGGTCCATATAGGCCAACATCGACAGGATGTCGGCCCGGTCGAACCCACCAATGTAGTTCTTATCGTTGATGTAGCACGGCGAAGGACCGATCAGGACGAGTTTGCTGAACAAGGCCGGTATTTTGATTGCGCTGAGCACCCCCATCATAGCACTCACCGAGTGCCCCACAAAGATCACATCCTGCAGATCCAGGGTATCGATTATTTCCAGGATGTCGGTCGCGTAGCCATGCAGGGTGTTATACTTCACGATATCGTATGCAGCGAGATCGGAATTACCGGCACCCACATGGTCGAACAGCACGATTTTGTAATGCTGCTGAAAAGCCGGTGTCACAAAACGCCACATATTCTGATCACAACCAAAGCCATGGCCGAACACAAGCGGCTTCTCCCCTTTTCCGGAGATATTGATATTATTTCGTTTGATTACATCCATCGCGTCCGACTACAAGCCCCTTCTGACTATCCTACAGGTATGGCACACTCCATTATACGCAACGCCACAAGTATGGCTATACGAACTTAAAATAGGATAAAATCATAATATACACAGAAAGGTTGATCTAATCAGTTGTCCTTGAGTTAGGAGTTCCTGAAGGAGAAAGGGAAGACCTTGAGGAGTCAAACTACTTGCTTCATTCCCATTAGCTCTTTTGTATTTGAAAATCAGAAAGAGCGGAGGCTATATATGGGAAAGCGGTGCTGTCAGATCCCTGATTTCGGTCTGTAATTCCTGGGCTAGAGGCTGTACTCGTGCCATAGCGTCTTCTTTGGTACCGTCACACGACAGCAGAATTTTAGTACCATCTTCCAACCAAAGAAAACTATCAAACGAAGTGGAAGCGATGGGCCGCCAGGACCGGCGGGAGTTAGAGGCGATGGTTCTGTTCTTCTTGAGGAAGATGCACTTTGTGCCGGGGTATGGTTCTCTGGTGCCAACAGTATGGCCTAAAATATTCAAGCCCATACAGTAAGTACCGCTGTAGAGGTCTATTTCGAGACACTTATACTGCACTAATGGAAAAATCCCGAACAGGACCATGATGACACCAAACACGGGATAAGTCATAAACAGCCAGACGCCCGCAGCGATAATCACAAGAGCGTATACCTTCGCTGTGACGCCAATCGGGTCAGTCAGTCTGTAGCGGAGTAGAGGTGTTTCCATCGCTATACAAGGTATAGCTTTTCAGGAAGAGAGTCGGGAGTTATGATCGTGCTTGGCAGTTTATCGTAGCCAAAGCAGCACTTAAGAGTGCTCTAGGCCCTGTACAGATTAGGGTGATTCTGAAATAAGTTGGCGGGACAAGGGGCCTCACAGAGGGTTTAGAGGATGGCCTACGCTGCATCAAGTTTACGCACATGCAGAATTTCTTTGGCAGAAACCTCTCTCACTTGTCGCGCTTCCAGGGTCTCCACGGCAATCGTATCGCCATTAGAAGCAAAAAACTCTACTTCATAGCCTGCCCCGTTATTGTATACCTCTACGACAACACCCAAGTCGCCCTGCTTTAGGTTGGTGTTAGGTATATCTTCTGTTAAAACAACTCTTTCGTAGGCTGCTATCATAGTTTTATCGGGTAAGCTGTGACTAATTTAGGTATACGGGTTGGTATTGTTGCTATCCAAACAGTTCTAATGTTCACTTTGGTTTTCCGGGGTGTATTTATCTCGCCCTCTATGATATACTTCACTCCGAATTTCGTTTGCATCAATTGGGCTACCTCATAGCTAAAACAATGCGATACTAAGGCTTCTTTAAATATTTTGGCATTGTCAGGATTAAAGCCATGCGCCATGAAGAAAAGAGCTTTGCTCATCCCATCTGGATGTGCTGTATTTAGAAGATAGTCTAAGACTTTTGAATCTTCTACAATAGCCCGTTCTCTTCCTGGCATATACATGCTGTATAATTACGACAGGTAAAGCTGAATTGATTAAGCTATTAAAAAAATACAGAGAAGCAAGCTGAGCAGTTGACTGCAAATTATTTAAAAAAATAAATCATACTCATCAGTAAATACTCTGTCCTTGCCTCTTGTTGAGTGTTTAAAGACAAATTCATTTCATTAAGCCTGTCTCTATTAAATACTTCTCTCTAAAACCACTTTTAGCCAAGTCAACTGCATCGCTATAGTCCCATCTCGGCTCATAAGGAAATAACTGATCTCTACTTTCGAACCTATTAAGGTATGTCTTATTTCCTGTTATCTTAAAAATAGTATCTGCAATTATTCTACAACACTCCTCTGGAAATTTCACTGCCTGCATCTCTGTAAATCTAACTACAGCCCAATCAAATGAATTAAAATATTCATCTCTAAATTCGTCAGAAGATTCTTTTTCAGACACATTACAATAATGAATTGGTTTTCTATTCTCTAATGTATAGGGTTCATCAATTTCAATATTAATATGGAGATTAGTAGAAGAACATTTAAAGACAAAGTCAGGTCTGTAATATATCTCTCCATCATCTATTAAATCTATATAAATTTCGTTTGGGAACCACCGTTTTAAGCGCTCATAAAAGAAATCTTCCGAAACGCCGCGCTTGATTTCATCTTCTGTACTTACTGATACGACCTTACTCAACGCTTTTTCAATGCATACTTTTTGGGCTTGCTGAGCACCTAAAGGCATAACCTGAAAAATACTTTTTATGGTCTCATATTTGGTCAATTCTTGTAAGTATTTCTCTCTATTACTTTGATAGGTTGCCACGGCGCCCCTATACTCTTTTATCTTACTCTGATAATACGACCTGCTAATTAGAGCCACAATTACAGATATCAAAGTTATAACTACACCTATTTCCGTCCATATAAAAAGCAACACTACACCTAGAATTAAAAATATAATCCAAAAGCTATTTGCTTCAGGTTCTTTGGGAACATCAGGCTCTGTTGGTCTTAAAGAATCAACCTCACTAAGCTCCAAAATTTCTTGAATTGTCTTTGGAATCTTGATTATTGGGAAATAATTAATTGGGATTGAAGTAAATGTTTCAACGCTTTTATCAATCACGGCTATGTCATTAGTATAATACTTACCGTTGGTATGTGGAATATGACCTTCGTATGCAGGAATATCGTGCTCTACAGAAACAATCTCTAACTCACTAAACAGATGCCCTACTCTAAAAGACTGCTTTGCTTTTAAAAACCCCTTTGCCACGGTCCTAGCAGCTTTCCCTGATCCGCTTGGTAATACCTCCTGAAATACTACAACATCATATTCAGGGGACTTTTCCGAGGGTTTAATTTCAATACACTTAATCATATATATCCATTCTATAATTTTAAAATTACAAATTATTTAACACTTACCAATTCCACTCCCTCCCCCAAAAAACCATAACTTCCGTATCTTTGTAAACTACAACCAGCAGAACACGACTATCGAAAAGTCCTGTGTTCTGCCTTTGCTGTTTTGTGACTTTTAGAACTGAATGAAAGTAACTGATTTTTTAGAGCTGTACCGACTCGACGGGATGGTGCAGACCATTGCCGAGCGACTAAAAGCCGACAAACCCTACCGCCTGCAACTCAAAGGTATGGCGGGAAGTTTGGATGCCGTAATGGCCTCGGCCGTGTATACCTTGCACCCGCAGCATCAACTCTTCGTGTTGCATGACAAGGAGGAGGCGGCCTATTTCTATACCGACCTCAAAAACCTGCTCGGCGACGAGAAGGAGGTCATGCTGTTTCCGACATCTTACAAGCGCCCTTACAGCTTCGACGACACCGAGAACGCCAACATCCTGATGCGGGCTGAGGTGCTCAACCGCCTTAACACCAAGTCTGACAAGGGCGAGCTGATCGTGACCTACCCGGAGGCGCTCACCGAAAAGGTGATCAACAAAAAATCGCTGGTGGAGAACACGCTGGGGGCCAAGGTGGGCGAAAAACTGGATGTGAATTTCCTGAGCGAGATGCTGGCCGAGTATGGCTTTGAGCGGACCGAGTTTGTGTACGAGGCCGGTCAGTATGCCGTGCGCGGTGGTATTGTGGATGTTTTCTCGTACGCAAACGACCTGCCCTACCGCATCGAGCTTTTCGGTGACGAGATTGAGAGTATTCGCTCCTTCGACCCCGACACGCAGCTAAGTGTGGAGACGAAGAAAAGCATCTCGATCATACCGAACGTGCAGACCAAACTGCTGCAGGAAACACGCGAGGCTTTCCTCGACTTCTTGCCCAAGAACACAGCCATCTGGTTTAAGGATGTGCGGCAGACGCTGGACGTGATCGATGAGTATTTCGACAAGGCATCGCAGGCGTTTGACAAGCTGATGGAGGGCAGCGGCGGCACCCAGATCGTGTCGGATCCGGAGCAACTGTTCCAGACGCAGAAGCAGTTCAAGAAGCTGCTCGAGAAGTTCAGCATCGTGGAGTTTGGCAAGCGTTTTAATTACAAAGACACGGAGGTGCTGCAACTGCAATCCAAGCCGCAACCCTCATTCAACAAAGATTTCAACCGGCTGGTAAAGGACCTGCACGAACAGCAGAGCAAAGGCTTTGTGAACATCATCGCCACCGAGTCACCGCGCCAGATCAACCGTCTCACGACCATCTTCGACGAGCTCGACCACGACATGCGTTTCCAGCATTTGGCGGTTTCGTTGCGGGAGGGCTTCATAGACGAGCAGCTCAAGATCACCTGCTATACCGATCACCAGCTCTTCGACCGCTTCTACCAGCACAAAGCCAAAGAAGGCCGCTCCAAAACCAAGGCCATGACCCTGAAGGAGCTACGCACCCTGCAGCCGGGCGACTACATTACCCACATGGATTACGGCGTGGGACGCTTTGCGGGGCTGGAGAAAGTGGAAGTTGGCGGACGCTTGCAAGAGGCCATCCGACTGGTATACCGCGACGACGATTTGCTCTATGTGTCCATTCACTCGCTGCACAAGATCAGCAAGTATAGCGGCAAGGAAGGCGGACCGCCGACCATGAGCAAACTGGGCTCGCCGGAGTGGGAGAACAAGAAGAAGAAAGTAAAGAGCAAGGTAAAGGACATTGCCGCAGAGCTCATTCAGCTTTACGCCAAGCGCAAGGCCGCACCGGGCTATGCCTATACCCGCGACGGCTTCCTGCAGGCCGAACTGGAGTCCTCGTTCATCTACGAAGACACTCCGGACCAAGGCAAGGCTACCGAGGACGTGAAAGCCGACATGGAGCAGCCCCACCCAATGGACCGCCTCGTGTGCGGCGACGTGGGCTTCGGCAAAACCGAGGTAGCCATACGTGCCGCCTTCAAAGCAGCCTGCGACGGCAAGCAAGTGGCTGTGCTGGTGCCCACCACGGTACTGGCCATGCAGCATTTCAAGACCTTCCGCGACCGACTGGAGCAGTTCCCGGTCACGGTGGACTACATCAACCGCTTTAAAACGGCCAAGGACATCAAAAACACCTTGCAGCGTGTAGCCGAGGGCAAAGTCGATATCCTGATTGGCACGCACCGCATTGCCAGCAAAGATGTCAAGTTTAAAGACCTTGGCCTGCTCATTATCGACGAGGAGCAAAAGTTTGGCGTGAAGACCAAGGAAAAACTGAAGGAGATGCGGGTGAATGTGGATACGCTCACGCTCACGGCGACTCCTATACCTCGTACACTACACTTCTCGCTGATGGGCGCCCGCGACCTGAGCGTGATCGCCACGCCACCCCCCAACCGCCAGCCCGTGCAAACAGAGCTGCATGTGTTTGATGAAATTCTGATTCGGGATGCTGTGGCATCGGAGTTGAAGCGCGGCGGCCAGGTGTTCTTCGTGCACAACCGCGTAAAGGATATTGAGGAAATCGCCAACATGATTCTGAAGCTGGTGCCCGACGCCCGCATCACCTATGCCCACGGACAGATGGACGGTGAGACGCTGGAAAAGCGTATGATGAAGTTTGTGGAAGGCGAGTACGATGTGCTGGTTTCGACCAATATCATCGAATCTGGCTTGGATATACCCAATGCCAACACCATCATCATCAATAGGGCGCATATGTTCGGTTTGTCGGACCTGCATCAGATGCGGGGCCGCGTGGGTCGCTCGAACAAAAAGGCCTACTGCTACCTGCTCACGCCGCCTGTGGCTGGTCTGCCGACCGATGCCCGCAAGCGCCTGAGCGTGCTCGAGGAGTTCTCTGATCTCGGCGAGGGCTTCAAGATCGCCATGCGCGACCTCGACATACGCGGTGCCGGCAACCTGTTGGGCGGTGAACAGAGCGGCTTCATCAATGACCTCGGTTTTGAGATGTACCACCAGGTGCTCGACGACGCCATCAAAGAACTGAAGGAGACCGAGTTCCGTGACCTGTTCCTGAAAGACAACTTGGCCGAGTTTGTGGAGCCTGTACGTGACTGCAACATCGAAACCGACATGGAGGTGCTTATACCTGACTGGTATGTAGGCAACATCTCGGAGCGCCTTAACCTCTACAGCAAGCTCGACAGCACCAAAGACCTGCAGGATCTGGAGAAGTTAAAGGCCAGTATCATCGACCGCTTCGGGCCGCTACCGGAAGAGGTGCAGAAGCTAGTGGAGATCGTAAAGCTGCGCTGGCAGGCCCAGCAGCTGGGTTTCGAGAAACTCACCATCAAGAAAGAGGTAATGAAAGGCTACCTGCCGAGCGAAAACAACGATGCTTACTTCCAGTCTGAGACTTTTGGCAACATTCTCAAGTACGTGCAGCAGCACCCGCGTCGCTCACGCCTGAAGGAGGCCAAGGACAAGCTGATCGTGATAGTGGAGGATATTCAGAGTATCGCTGATGCCCGGGAAGTTTTTGACAGCCTTGACGTAAAAGCTACTGTGAGGGGGTAGACTTCAGAATGATATTCCCATAATGCTTCATCAGCTGCACAAGGCATCACAAATAAGACGGCTCTGTGCAGCTGACCTATTTTTTTGGGAAGTAAAACGATTTAGGTAATTCTTAGACTAAATTTTGCTATTTTAGTAACTCCTATGCTACGAAAACCAAACTTAAGTCTAAATTAGTACCTGTGCACTCTAAAATTCCGACATCCGTACCTACACTAGAGCCCATCTTCAGGGCTCTGACAGGGCTATACCTTGTCCTGACGCCTGACTTAGTCATCGTGGATGCTACGGATGCTTTGCTGCAGCAAACGCATGTAAAGCGCGACGAGATCATAGGGCAGCATGTATTCCATATTTTCCCTAATAATCCCGACAATCCGCAAGTGGACTCAGAGGGCTCCGTGCACCAATCATTGCAGCATGCGCTGGTACATAAGGAACCGCACAATCTCGAAATGCTTCGCTACGACATTCCGACAGAAAACGGTTTTGAAGAACGCTACTGGAACACAACCACCATCCCTATTATGAATGAATTTGGGGAGGTACAATACTTGGTGCATGAGGTCCGCGACATAACCGACAAGGTCCTGATCGATCGTGTGCATCAGCTGCGTCAGGAGCAGCTAAACCTGCTCACTAACGCAACCAAGGCCGTTGCCTGGGAATACGATATCGTAAACAACCGCATGACATGGGGCGAGGGGCTGCAGGAAGTTTTGGGTTATACGCCAGAAGAAATGGGTCCGGGTGGCGAGTCATGGGATTCACGCGTGCACCCGGATGATTTTGAGGAAGTGCAACGTAGCATACAGCAGGCACTGGCCAGCAAGCAGAGCACCTGGAAGGGAGAATACCGCTTTCAGAAAGCGGATGGCAGTTATGCCTATATACTTGACCAGGGCTACACGGCCTATGACTCCAAAGGCAATCCTATCCGGACCATCGGCTCTATTATCGACATCACGCAAAACAGAGACACACAGGAGGCACTTCGGGAAAGTGACGCTCGCTTCCGTCACCTGTTGGAGGTGCTCCCGCACATGGCCTGGACTGCCTCTCCAAAAGGCAAAGTGCTTTTTTTCAACGACAACTGGTATAGCTACACAGGTATGCGTCCTGGCCAGACCGATGGCTGGATCAGCGCGGTACATCCTGAAGACTCAGCATGGTGCTCACCAGCTGGCACAACGCTGTGGCTTCAGGCAGTAGCTTCGAGATAGAATATCGTATACGCCACCACATAGATGGCAGCTATCGCTGGTTCCTGGATCGGGGCCTGCCGATGCGTGATTCAGACGGAAACATCACGCTCTGGATTGGCACTTACACGGACATTGACGATCAGAAAAACCAGGGGGACTATCGTGAAGATGACAGGCTGGAGAGCATACTGCGTCTAGCGCCGGTACACCTGTGCATGTTGCATGGGCCGGATCATGTGTGCCAGTATGTGACACCTGGGGTATACAAACTCTACGGCAATAGGAACTACATAGGCCGCTCTGCCCGTGAACTTTGGCCAGAGCTCGAGTCGCTTGGTTTTTTTGACCTGCTACATGAGGTATACACTAAAGGCCGCACCGTTTACATCAACGAGTTCCGTACTCAGATCGATGACGAGTTAAACGGCAAGCTGCGCGATGCCTATATCAACTTCAAATACCAGCCCCTATTTGACAGCACTTCCTGCGTAGAGGGCATTATCATCTCAGCAATCGAAGTAACCAGTCTGGTGAGGGCTAGGCAGAGAGCGGAGGCATTAGCCAAAGGTGAATCCTGACACTTCTGATTTTTGTCTTTTTTTAAAACAAAAAAGGCTCTACTTTGTAAAAGAACTCAAAATACCAATTATGAAATCTGTAAAGACTATCCTGCTTATAGACGACGACGATACAACCAATTACCTAAACCAGCGACTGCTGTCCCGTATGGAAGCTGCATCGGACATCAGGGTGGTAACCAACGGCGAAGAAGCTCTCGACTACCTCAACAAAGCCTTCAGCGGCGAAGAGAACTATCCGAAGCCGGACCTTATTTTTGTTGATATCAAAATGTCTGTGATGGACGGTTTTGAGTTTCTCGATGAGTACCAGCGGTTTGATGAAGATAGCAAGCTGCGCACCGTCATGCTGATGCTTACTTCTTCGGCCAGCTTTTATGACCTGGAACGTCTTAAAAAATATCCGGAGGTACGCAGGCACTACTCCAAGCCACTGGCTGAGGCCGATGTGCGTGAGATCATGGAAACCTATTTTTAGCAATACCTTATCTGATAGTTTAATGAGACGCCCTCACGAGGGGCGTCTTTTTTTTATACCTGACGCTTTGCCAACAATAGCCCCTGTAAGCCGTAAAAAATAACGCCGCCGCAAGGCTAAACTTTTACATCGCTTATTAAAACTAAAATAGAATTATGGAAAACAGAGGAGAAAACCACGGAAGGCCTGGTGAGGAAAATCAGCGCATCGGTCGGGAACTATACAACAGAGATAGAGAACAACAGCACTCAAAACGCTACGCCTACAGAGGCCAGGACCAAAACGAAAGAAAGTGGGATGAGGGCAATTACTTCCACACTGGTCCCAGCCCGAGAGGAGCACAGGACCGCGACCGACAGGCTGAAAGTGGCCGTCACTACTTAGGCAACAGACCTGCTACCTATCAGAGCAATCAAGGCTCTTTCCAGAGCGGGCACTATGGCAGTCGCAGTGAAAGCCCTTACCGCAACGAGAGCCAATACCTGAACCATGGCTACAGAGGCCAGGGCAGCGGTAGCCAGCAGCCTTACCGTCCGCAGATGGGCGGTGGTTCGCAGCCGGGCAACTACAACGAGCCCCCTACCTCGCAGGACAGTCTGTGGCGTGAAGGACCAGGCAGCCGCAGCCGCTACAAGGAAACCGACTACCGCTACGGCAGCGGCTCACACAATTGGTACAACGAAGGCCGCTACTCACCTGACGTGGAACCGGACAACCGCGACAAGCGTGGTTTCTTTGAGCGTGTACGCGACACCTGGGATGATATAATGCACTCTGATGACCCCGATTACCAGCCGCGCAACCGCTATGACTCTGAGCGCAGAGCCGAGCAACTGAGCAGCCGAAACCGTTACAGTGGGGAGTCTTACCGCGACCGCAACTTTGACCGTGGCTATGAAGGTGGTCCGCGCTGGGCCGACGAGATTGACTCTGGAAACGATGATTATTATAAAGGTACTGACAGAAGCCAACGTAACCGCCGCTAATGCGTATAGCAGACAGATTAGGTTACTTTGGTAGTAGATTAGTAATGAAGGCAGCCCACCGGCAACGGCGGGCTGCCTTTTTTTGCGCTGAATGCGGTCGCTTATAAACATCAGGCCCGTGTGCCCGTACATAAAATCCGGTGCTGTCACATACCTGACTCTGGCCCCTATGTCGTACAGACTCCTGTGGCGGCACTTATTTTCACACATCTTAGAAAACAAAAGGAAAACAAATGCATCACGAGGAACAAGAAAGACATCATGAGCGGCATGAACGCCCACGTCGTCCGCACCCACGCCACGAAGTAGAGCAGCAGAACTTTCGCAGCCGCTGGGAAGAGCCCAGACCCTTTATGCATGACCGTGAGAGAAGGCAGTATGAGGAAGAAATGCGCATACGGGAAGAGCGGGAGCGACATGAGTACAGGCAACAACAACACGAGCGGCGGCAGCAAGAAAATATAAACCAACACCAACACGGCTTTTCAGACGATCACCACCCGCAACACCGAAGAGAGGAAACAAGAGAATGGCGGGATGGCAATGAACACTACAGCCCCGAGAACCAGCATGCCCGCGACCGATGGCAGCAGCACGAGCAGCTCCCTCCCTTGCGAGAGCAGCGTCGCCGACACCAGAGCCGTAGCGACGAGGACTGGGATGAGCGCGGCTGGTAGCGGCACACCCCATAAAATTCAGAAACGCTTCCTGAACCCGGCGCCAAACGACACCAGTTCTGGTATGCCGGGCACCAGGTTAAGCGACAGATCATATTGCCCCTTCAGCTGGTAGTTGTACTCGAACTCACCGCCGTACCAGTAAAACTTGTACTGCCAGTCACCGCTGCGGTTAAAGTACCCATCATCTTCGTAGCCCTGCAGTCGGTTCCAGTCACGACGGTATACCAGGGTGGGGCCAAAGCCACCATTCAGGGAATGTCGCCCTGCCTTGAATATCTGTCCGCGCCAACCCAGGTGAGTGAAGCCTGCCAGCGAGGAGGCACAGTCGGAGTATAGCCCCTGCTCTACCCGCACACTGATGACTTCGCGTACCACAAACCGGTCGTAGCCTACTATACCTCCAAAATTCAGCACGGCTATACCTTTCCGGTCAAGCCGGTTCTTGAAAAGCTCCGGGTATGGCGTTGGGCGCAAATGCATGGATAAACCAAAGAACTTTACAGTAAAGGCGTTCTTATAGGCGGGCTGCTCCTGGGCATGGCCCGGCAGGAGGAGCGAAAAGCTGAAGAGAAATACCAGTAAAGTTCGACAAAGCTGCTGCATACCCCACTATATACAGTTTAGAGCGCATTTTGTTAGCAGATCGCTGTACCTTTGCACACAGTATGACCACTTCGCTTGACATTTTACTGAACCAGGTACGCACCTGCCGGCTTTGTGCTGAGCACCTGCCACATGGCCCCAGGCCAGTGCTGCGGGCGGCCCCTTCAGCACGACTGCTCATTGTGGGGCAAGCGCCGGGCACGAAGGTACATGCCAGTGGCGTACCCTGGGACGACCAGAGCGGCAAGCGCCTCAGGCAATGGATGGGCATTGATCCGGAAGTGTTTTATGATGAACAGCAGGTTGCGATCGTTCCGATGGGATTTTGTTACCCCGGCAAAGGCAAAAGCGGCGACCTGCCGCCCCGACCTGAGTGTGCTCAGCACTGGCACCAGCAACTGCTGCCGCTGCTGCCCAACATCCAGCTCACTCTGCTGGTAGGCAAGTACGCCCAGGATTACTTTCTGGGCGGAGCCGCCAAACCAACCCTCACCGAAACCGTTACCCATTGGGCAGACTACCTCCCCAGGTATATGCCGCTGCCTCACCCCTCGCCACGAAACCAGTTCTGGCTCCGACGCAATCCTTGGTTTGAGGAGGAGGCTATACCTGTACTGCAGCAGCTCGTGGCCCAGACCCTTGGCTAAATTTTCTTGGTATCTACCCCGTAAATATTATCTTCGTTCATCAGCAATAAAACCACCTTATGATCAACTACCCAGGCAGCAAACTTCCTGATGTCGGCACCAGTATTTTTGCTGTGATGTCGGCGCTGGCCAATGAGCACGGAGCCATCAACCTGTCGCAGGGCTTCCCGGATTTTAACTGTCCCGACGAGCTGATTGCGCTGGTGACCAAGTACATGCAGGAAGGCTATAACCAGTACGCCCCCATGCCCGGCATGCCGGCGCTGCGTCATAAGATCAGCGAAAAGACGGAGAAGGTATACGGTTACCGCCCGGACCCGGACCAGGAAGTAACTGTAACATCCGGTGCGACGGAGGCACTTTTTGCGGCCATTACGGCGGTCGTAAAGTCAGGCGACGAAGTGGTGGTACTGGAGCCCTGCTACGACAGCTATGCACCGGCCATTCGGCTGGCGGGTGGCATCCCGATCTATGTGCCCCTAGCCTTGCCCGACTTTAGCATTGACTGGGAGTTGCTGAAGAAGAACATCTCGCGCCGTACCCGCATGATCATCATCAATACGCCGCACAACCCGACGGGTGCTGTGATTCCGCGTGAAGACCTGGAGAAGCTGGCCAACCTGACCGACGGCACGGATATTCTGATTATGAGCGACGAGGTATACGAGCACATGGTGTTTGACGGCAAAGAGCACGTGAGCGCCCTACAGATCGAGTCGCTGCGGCAGCGGTCCTTTGTCATTTCATCCTTCGGGAAAACCTACCACACCACCGGCTGGAAAATAGGCTATGTGGTAGCGCCTCCTGCACTTACTGCTGAGCTGCGCAAGATGCACCAGTTCATCACCTTCTGCTCTGTCACGCCTCTGCAGCTGGCCATCGCCGACTACATGGATAACGAGGAGCATTACCGCTCCCTCCCCGACTTCTACCAGGCCAAGCGCGACCTGTTTTGTGAGTTGGTGAAGCCGTCACGATTCGAGCTTATACCTTCGGCGGGAACCTACTTTCAGTTGCTGAAGTATGACGCGATCTCGCAGGAGCACGACCTGGACTTTGCGAAGCGACTGACACAGGAAATCGGTGTAGCCTCTGTACCTGTCTCGGCCTTCTACCACAACAAAACCGACCACCACTACCTGCGCTTCTGCTTCGCCAAAAGTGAAGAGACGCTAAGGCAAGCGGCAGAGAAGCTGGTCAAGCTATAGTTGTCGGTTGTTTTAAATAGCAATCATTCTTCCTCAAGATATTAGCACATTAAAAAATGGACCTCCGTGTAACCATCATCCAAACCAGCCTGCACTGGCAAGACGCTGCTGCTAACCGAAGCATGTTCTCTGAAAAACTAGCCTTAGTAGCACCCGACACAGACCTGGTCGTGCTGCCCGAGATGTTTACGACGGGTTTTAGCATGGATGCTTCCGGGCTGGCGGAAGAGACAGAAGGACCTACGCTAGAGTGGATGAAGGAGGAAGCAGCGAAACACGAGGCTGTGCTGACGGGTAGTGTGATCGTGCGGGAGGGTGAGCAGTACTTCAACCGGCTGTACTGGGTGCGTCCGGACGGTACTTACGAGCATTACAACAAGCGCCACCTGTTCCGGATGGCAAAGGAGCACCATACCTATACCCCAGGACAAGAGAAGCTGCTGGTGGAGTTAAGAGGCTGGAAAATTTGCCCCCTGGTGTGCTATGACTTGCGCTTCCCGGTATGGAGCCGCAACGTAGGTAGCGAGTATGATTTGCTGCTCTACGTAGCTAACTGGCCTAAGCCACGAGCCAATGCCTGGAGCATCCTGCTGCAGGCCCGGGCCATCGAGAACCTGAGCTATGTGGTGGGCGTAAACCGCGTCGGCACGGACGGAAACGGGCATCCGTACTCCGGCGACTCAGCCATTATCCACCCCAAAGGTATAAGCTCCTCGAAACCACCGAAGCGGAAGGTATGCACACCATCACGTTGAGCAAGCAGGAGTTAACCGATTTCAGAGAAGCTTTCCCGGCGCACCTTGATGCCGACGATTTTACGTTAAACTGATTCTGTCAGAAACTGGCGAAGCGCGTCTTCATCTGCCAGAAAAGTATAGGCTATACCTGGCCGGGACTGCAGCATGCGCAGCAGACGGGGTTGCTGCCCCACGAGCAGGAGGTGACGCTGCGGATGCGGCAAAAGCAGTTCTTCCAGCAAGGGCATCAGCCGGTTCAAATCTCCTGCCCCACCCTTTACGCACACCACCGTTTCGGGATTTTCCTGAAGCAGGCGCACAGCGTACTGTTGCAAGGTGGCATCGGACTTAGCGTCTACATCAAAGACAGGTATAGCCGGCGCGTGCTGCCGCACCAACTGCAGGATGGGCTTCTCAAATTTGCTTTCCTCCGAAAGGTCTATTAACAGAAAGGCCTGCATCAGTGTACTACCAGTCTGCGGGTTTCGTGGCGGCCGTTGCGGGAGGTGGCGCGCAGCAGGTATACGCCGGCTTTCAGATGGCTCAACCTTAAGGTATGGCGGCGGTTGTAGTTGTCAGCCCCATCGTATACCTTGCGCCCGATCATGTCGTGCAGTACCAGCGATACTGACTCACTCGCCTGCACCTGCACAGGCTCCTGCGCTCCGGCCACCGGATTCGGGTATACCTTTAGTCCCAGGCCACTTGGCTTATCATTTGGATTACCGTAGTTGCCGCCTGTTTGCTGCAGCAGGTATAGGCCTCCTCCCTGCGTGCCAATGGCCAGGTATAGCTGGTAAGGTCCGCCCAGTTCAGCCACAGCCAGACCGAGTCCGCGACCAAAACGGGTGGCATGTGCTTCTCCTGTCAGCTCGTTTTCCAACACCTCGGTCGTCTCGGTAAAGTCGCCGTTCAGATGATCCAGGAAATCACGGTAAATACGCAGGGCCCCACTGTCATCCACCGTGAGCAGATCTAGCTTGGCGTTGCCGTCTATGTCCACTACAGCTGGCGCCAGGTTGCGGCGGTAGAAGTCAAATTTGATTCCGCCGATGCTTTGTTTCTCCAGCACAAAGCCGTTTCCGGAAGAGCGATAGTAGTCCAGCGTACCTCCGGCTTTACCAACCAGCATATCTACTCGCTGGGCATCTACCTGAAATAAGTGAGGAGTATCACCATCAGCCAGGGTATGCAGGTGAAACAGGCGAGCCGTATTGAAAGCGGCAGGCTGTCCGGGTTTCGCATCGTTTATGAAGTAAGCAATCTGTGTCGTGCTCCCCCCATGATGCCCTGAACCATGCTGCTCGTTTGCCATTTTATAAGTCAGGACCAGATCAAGTACTCCATCTTTGTTGATATCAAATAAGGATGGCTTTAGTGATAACATGTCCTTAGTGGACAGGGCAAGGTAGTCGTCTGTGATAAGCGTGAAGGCGGGCTCAGCTAAAGTACCGGTGTTGCGATAGAGGCTGAGCGTCGCTACGAAGCGGCCATTGCGATCCGACCGTCCGTTTCCAACCACCAGGTCAAGCAGGCCGTCGCCATCAATATCCGCAAAGGCAGGGTAGGCGTTTTCGCCCAGGTCGATCATTTGGCTCTGCAGGAAGTTGTCTTGGGCAAATTCAAAGTTTGGCTGGCTGACTGAACCGGTGTTGCGGTACAGCCAGGACGAGCGCTGCAGCTCCAGGTTCCCCATGTTCTCGTTGCTGTTTGGGGCTACGACCAGGTCAGGTATACCATCGAGGTTACGTCTTCGTAATAAGCCGCCGGGAACAGATTAAAACTGGCTGGCTTTGGGCCAACAGGGAAAACGGGTTCAAAGCTTTCCATGCGGGCCAATGTGCTGGTGCCTTTGTTTTCCATCATCACCAGGTCTTTGCACTCCACACTTCCCATCAACAGGTCTTTTGCGCCGTCGCCATTCAGATCTATCGCCAGCAAAGCCGAGCCATCGTGACCGGAGTGCAGCGGTGCGGCCATACGGCACTGTATCCCGAATCCAAAATTGTTGCAGCCATGGCACTCCGTGATCTGCCCCCACCAATCGGAGCCGAGCGCGAACTCCAGCGTACCACAGGGCTTGCCTTCTTCCACCTGCATATTCTGGTAGTACTCCAGGGTATAGCCCCCCGAAAACTCCGACAGCAGGATATCCAGGTCGCCGTCGCCGTCCATGTCCACAATGGCAGGTATATCGGAAATATTCATTTGCATGTTGATGGTGTTCACGCCATTGCGGCTCCGGTAAAAGAGGGCATCCTGTGCCAGCACAAAAGTCGGATACTTGTTGCTGCTTGCCTCCTGGCGGTATACCCGTATACCCAGGGGTGTACTCGTAAAAATGTCTTTCAGGCCATCGCAGTTGTAGTCACGCAGCAGCACCCAGTTTTCCAGTTCGGCCGGAAACATGACTTCATACTCGGGCGCATACTGATAGCGCCACTGACCTCCCTGCTGGACAGCCAGGTAGGTATAGACCTTGCGCAACATACGATCGAAGATAAACAGGTCGTCGCGGCCGTCTTTGTTCAGGTCGATGGTGGAGAACTGCGGGGTGTTGAGCCCACCACCCCAGGGATTCTGCAACTGGGCACTATTAGCCGTAACCGGAATATCACTGCGTTGGCTGAATCGCAAGGGTTCCTGAGCAAACGCATTAGGTATGAGCAGCAAAAAAAGGAGGATGTAAAACAGGTAGCGCATAGGCAGTTCGTTGGGCAATCGGGCTGTTGCTTTTGCCGTTTTGATTGTATATTGCCATGGCAGCCGTCGGCTATACCTAAGCTCAGCATGCTGCCACCAATTTATAGACTAAAAATACGCATTTCATGCCGAACAGCATCGACTTTCTTTACCAAAAATACCTGGAGTGCCGCCACGTCAGCACCGACTCCCGTGCCCCGCAGGACCAGAGCCTGTTCTTTGCCCTGAACGGACCTAATTTTAAGGGAGCCAAATTTGTGCAGGGTGCCTTAGAGAAAGGCGCCAAATACGCTGTGGTAGACGACCCGACGCTGGCATCTGACAACGTGTTTGTGGTGGAAGACACGCTGCAGGCACTACAGGACCTGGCCCGTCACCACCGCCGGCAACTCAGCATACCGGTGATCGGCATCACAGGCAGCAACGGCAAAACCACCACCAAAGAGCTGATCTATGCGGTACTGAGCCAGAAATTCAACACACTCTATACCCAGGGCAATCTGAACAACCACATCGGGGTGCCCCTTACCTTGCTGCGTATTAAGCCGGAACACGAAATGGCGATTATCGAAATGGGCGCCAACCACATCGGGGAGATTGCTTTGCTGAGCAGCATTGCCCAGCCCACGCACGGCATGATTACTAACATCGGTAAGGCGCACCTGGAGGGCTTTGGTAGCCTGGAGGGTGTGGCCCGCGGCAAGAGCGAGCTGTACGTGCACCTGCTGGAGCATGGCGGCACCGTGTTTGTGAACACTGGCAATGAGCACCTGATGCGCATGAGCCGCCGCATTGAAAGTAAAGTAACCTACCCTGCCCAAGGCGATTTTTACCACAGCGAATTGCTGGAGGCCTCCCCTTACGTGGTGTACAAAGACGAGGAAGGTAACGTGGTAAATACTCAACTGGTAGGCAGCTACAACTATGAGAACATGGCGGCCGCGGCCTGTATAGGCAAGTATTTCGGTGTGTCGCTGGCGAAAGCCAACACCGCCATCGCCAACTACAGCCCTGTGAATAACCGTTCGCAAGTGATGCAGAAAGGCAGCAACACCCTGATTCTGGACGCCTACAATGCCAACCCTACTTCGATGGCTGCGGCTATCCGAAACTTTGGCGGCATGAACGCCCCCCGCAAGGTGGTGATCGTGGGTGATATGCTGGAGATGGGCACTGAAAGTGCCTCCGAGCACAAAGCTATTGGTGAGATCATAGCCGAACAGAATTTTGACACGGTACTGCTTTGCGGACCGGAGATGAAGCATGCGGCTGAAACTGACAGCAAATTCCATTACTTCGCTACAAAGCCTGAGCTTCAGAGCTGGTTGCAGGCTAATCCGGTTTCGGAGAGCTATGTGCTGGTGAAGGGCTCCAGAGGTATGGGGCTGGAGACGCTGGTGGAGGTGTTGTAGAGCTAGAGATTACTCTTTAATCAGTACAACAGTTAGCGCCTGGTAGACCCGTTTTACCAGGCGCTTTTATTTATTCTGTTCGTTTTAATTTAAGTCTGCCACTTTGTTACCAATACGACTCAAACCGATATTATTTAAATCAAAAATATATCTTATTACAACATCAACCAACATCAGATACAT
>NZ_AKIS01000015.1:0-46827 GCF_000277005.1 Pontibacter sp. BAB1700
GCAGCACGTAGCCAGTCAGGAAAGAGTCTTCGCCGCGGATCATCGGGCCCGGACGGAACTCCACTTTGGCAATGGCTGCCAACGGAATTTGTCCACCTTGTGGATTCGAGATCATAATGCGGCTCACGGATTCCGGATCCGTGCGGTACTCGCGGGCGTAGCGGGCCCGGATGGAATAACGCTCGCGGCCCTCCACGGTTGTGGTCAGGGCCATGCCGCCCATCGCCACTTCAATGTACTCCTGCACATCGGCCACGTTCAAACCGTAGCGGCCCATGGCGCGGCGGTCCAGATCGATTTCCATGTACGGCTTACCCAGTGAGCGGTCAGCGTACACGGCTTCCGGTTTCACGGAAGGCACCTCCTTTAGGAGCCGCTCCATTTGCATGCTGAAGTCCTCGATGGTCTGCAGGTCAGGTCCGTATACCTTAACTCCCATCGGCGCACGCATACCAGTCTGTAGCATCACCAGTCGGGTTTCGATCGGTTGCAGTTTCGGTGCCGATGTCACGCCCGGCAGTTCGGCTACTTCCACGATCTCGTTCCAGATGTCGTCAGGCGTCCTGATGTGGTCGCGCCACTGGCGGTAATACTCGCCGCTTTTGTCTTCGATCAGGTTGCCTTTTTCGTCCCGCGCAAACTCGCCGTCATCGTTTACCTTGAAGCGGACCTTATACCCGTTTTCATCCGTGATGTACTCGGATTTGTACTGGATCACGTTCTCGTACATCGACATCGGGGCCGGGTCCAAAGCTGTTTCGGCACGACCTGCTTTGCCCACGACCATCTCCACTTCAGGTATAGCCGTGATGAGCATATCGAGTTGCTGCACATAGCGCTTGTTCGCCTCCACACCGGTGTGCGGCATCGAGGTCGGCATCAGCAGGAAAGCGCCTTCGTCCAGGGATGGCATGAACTCCTTGCCCATACCCGGGAAGGTATGCACCAGTCCGCTCCAGGGAGCAGATGTGCGAACGTTCACCCCCACTTTATCGAAGCCAGTTGCCACCCAGCCAAACACGCCGTTGAAACCGATCCAGATGTTAAGCCCCAGCAGCATAATGAAAGCCGGGATCAGCATGAAAGTACCTTTGTTGGCCAGACACCAGCCCAGCACCCGCGGGTATACCCTGATGAAAAAGGAAAACAATCCAAGCACCAATCCGATGATCAGCAGGATAAAAATGAAGTTCACAAAATAGCTCACCGAAACGCCCAGCGGCACCCACTCGGTCGCCAGCAGCCACGAAACGGCCAGTACCGCTATACCTACCATGATCAGTGTATGGTGACGCCCGAAGCGCTCCGGCTGATAGTAATTGAGCAGGTTATTAGCCGCAATCAATACCAATGTGATACCTGCCAGCGGCACAATGAACAAAGCTATTATACCCAGGCCCACCAATGCCCAGTTCAGTATCTTACTCCAGGCCACGTTGCGCGACTTCAGCCCGAAAATAGTATGTGCAAAAGCCGGCATGATCAGGATCGTAAAGATCAGCGACGCCACCAGCGCAAAGGTCTTGGTGTAGGCCAGCGGACCGAAAAGCTTGCCCTCCGCCGCCTCCAGCGTGAACACGGGCAAAAATGAAATAATGGTCGTGGAAACAGCCGTCAGAATCGCAGTAGCCACCTCCGTGGTGGCATTGTATACCGTCTTTATCAGTGATTGCCCCGGCGGGGCCTCTTCCATGTGCCGCAGGATGTTCTCGTTAAGAATGATCCCCAGATCGACCATGGTACCGATGGCAATGGCTATACCTGAAAGTGCCACGATATTGGCGTCCACCCCGAAGTACTTCATCAGGATGAAAGTCATTAACACAGCCAGCGGCAATAGCGCAGAGATCAGCAGCGAAGCCCGCAGGTTGTAGACCATCACGATGATCACAATGATAGTGATCAGGATCTGCAGGATGATGGCAGTGTTGAGCGTGCCCAGTGTCTCGTTGATCAACTGCGTGCGGTCATAGAAAGGCACCACCGTCACTTTGGAAATGCGCCCATCGGCCAGCTTTTTGGAAGGCAGACCGGCAGCAATATCGTCCAGCTTGGCCTTCACGTTGTTGATCACCGCCAGCGGATTGTCGCCATAGCGGGCGATCACCACACCGCCTACGGCCTCGGCGCCACTCTTATCGAGCACGCCCAGCATAGAACGGTCAGCCGGACCAATGTTCACCCGTCCGATGTCCCGGATGCGGATCGGTACGTTGTTGGCTACCCGCACGGTGGCGTTTTCGATGTCGCTTATTTCCTTCACATAGCCCAGACCGCGCACCAGGTACTCCACCTGGTTGATCTCTACAGTGCTGGCGCCCACTTCCTGGTTACTGGCTTTCAAGGCATTCATCACCTCCATCATGGAGACGTTGTTAGCCTTCATGGCTACCGGGTCGAGGTCTACCTGGTACTCTTTGATATAACCGCCCACAGAGGCCACTTCGGCCACGCCCTGCGCTCCGGCCAACGCGTACTTCACATAGAAATCCTGAATGCTGCGCAGTTCGTGGAGGTCCCAGCCCCCGGCCGGTTGCCTTTTTCGTCGCGCCCCTCCAGTGTATACCAGTATACCTGCCCAAGTGCCGTGGCGTCAGGTCCGAGCTTCGGAGTCGTCTCGGCAGGCAGCAGATCGGCTGGCAGTGAATTTAGTTTTTCGAGGATGCGGGAGCGGCTCCAGTAGTACTCCACGTCATCCTCAAAAATGACATAGATGCTCGAGAAGCCGAACATGGAGGTGGAACGGATGGTCTTCACGCCGGGCATACCCAGCAGGGAAGTCGTGAGCGGATAGGTGATCTGGTCCTCTACGTCCTGCGGAGAGCGGCCCATCCACTCGGTGAAGATAATCTGCTGGTTTTCGCCAATGTCAGGTATGGCGTCCACCGGAACCGGGTCGCGGGGCAGGAAGTTTACGTTCCAGTTGAACGGCGCCACCATGATGCCCCAGGCCACGATAAGGAGCAGCAGCAGGGTGGTCACCAGCTTCTGTTCCAGAAAGAATTTAATAATGCTATTTAACATGCTTTGTTCGATTGAATGCAAAAAGGAATGGCACTCTCCGTATAGGAAAAGCCAGTAGCTATACCTGACCTTAGCGGCCGGGCATCATCGAAAAAGCAGGTTTAAATCAGGAAGGACTGCACGAACACAGGGATGTCCTGCGCGAGCAAAGGTGGGGAATAGTCCGGCACATGGGTATAGACCGGTTCGTAAAGTTCGAAAAGGGAAGTCCATACCGCCGCGAAAGTTGCGATAAAGGTCATATCCGGAACGGAAAGCTTGAAAGTTGGGCTGAGCTGCTGCTCGTCCTCTACCTCCAGCACAATTGTCTGGTCCTGGCAGCAGTCGGCGTCCATGGCCGGCTTGTGGCAATCCGGCAGGCTTTCGCGCTGTTTCTCCATTTCACAGGCGGCGCTGTGCGAAAAGAAAGCTGTTGCCATGACCTCACCTGCGCACAAATGCTGCGTGATCGTCATCCCCACAGAGGAGAAAACAACCAGCAGGGCCAGTGTCAGGGTCAGTATGGTGCGAATCAGCTTCAAATTCAGTTACGCTCGTTCAGACGAAGATACAGTTTCTTTTGCAAAGGTAGGCAGCAAACGCAAGATGAACTTACAGATTTCGTAGTAAATCTTACAAATAACGACAGAAAGCCGAAGATTTACGCCAAAACGTTACTTCCTGCAGACATGATTCAGTTCTGGCACAACTAAATATTCATACAACCGCGTATAGCATTATAGTAAGATACACAAACAGGAAGAAGATAATGAATAATACAGAACAGGAAGAACAGGGACGTGTGCGGGAAAGCTCTTTTGATGAAACCAACGAACGGGTGGATCATCACATACGTCAAAGTATAGCGCGCTACAAAGGCCGCAGTCACGGGGAGATCTCAGAGCGCATTCGCGAGCTTGACCAGGAATGGAGCATCGAACGTACTCTGGAGGTCAATGCTTCCACGCTGGCGCTTTCCGGCACCCTGCTAGGGGCTTTTGTAAACAAGCGCTGGTTCATCCTGCCGGGTATTGTCACTACTTTCCTGCTGCAGCATGGCATACAGGGCTGGTGCCCTCCCCTGCCCATCATGCGGGCGCTGGGCATACGCAGCCGCCGGGAGATTGACGAAGAACGCTATGCCCTGAAAGCTCTTCGGGGCGATTTCGACGACATCTCTCCCAAAAGTTCACCCGCAGAAA
Organism: Pontibacter sp. BAB1700; assembly: GCF_000277005.1. Taxonomy (NCBI): domain Bacteria; kingdom Pseudomonadati; phylum Bacteroidota; class Cytophagia; order Cytophagales; family Hymenobacteraceae; genus Pontibacter; species Pontibacter sp. BAB1700. The sequence continues at coordinate 4,206 of NZ_AKIS01000015.1, forward strand.
TATTAGATACTGTGCGAGGCACCTGAGTGGCATTTTTTGTTAAAAAGTGATATTTATCATCTTCTGGCAGGTCAGAAACATGGATATTTGTTCTTTTCCATGTTATGCATCAAAAATCTGCTTCTATACCTGTTGTACTCTGGCTTATCAGCGGCATAGTACTCGTATTGGCCATGGTGGTCATCGGTGGCATCACCCGCCTCACCGGCTCCGGCCTTTCCATTACCGAGTGGAACCTGATCTCAGGCACGCTGCCTCCGCTTTCAGAAAGTGAGTGGCTCGTTATGTTTGAGAAGTACAAGCAGTTTCCCGAGTACCAGAAGCTGAACTTTGGCATGACCCTCCCGGGCTTCAAGCAAATCTTTATGTGGGAGTACCTGCATCGCCTGCTGGGTCGTATCATCGGGATCGTTTTCATTGTACCTTTCCTGTATTTCCTGTACCGCAAAATGCTGGCGCCCTGGCTGGTGAAGCGTCTTGTTTTCATCCTGCTGCTCGGTATGGCCCAGGGCGTGATGGGCTGGGTAATGGTGATGAGCGGCCTGAGCGAAATGCCGCACGTGAGCCACTACCGACTGGCAGCACACCTGACACTGGCCCTGCTGCTGATCGGTGTCATTCTCTGGACCATTGCTGACCTGGTGGCACCGGTCAAACAAAAGTCCCATGCACTTCGGGCCTACAGTCCCCTCTCCTGGTTATTGGTGTTCGCTATCCTGATTCAGATTGTGCTGGGGGCCTTTGTGGCAGGACTGAAGTCGGGCTTTTCCTATAACACCTGGCCGCTCATGCAGGGGGAGTTCTTTCCTGGCTTCCTAAGTGATTTATCGATCCTGCAATACTTTGATAATGGTGTAGCTGTGCAGTTCATGCATCGTTGGTTCGCATTTGTTGTACTGATCTGTGTAGTGCTGTTGTATAGCTACTTAAGTAAGCAGGACTTGCCGGGCACCACGAGGACAGCGGTCAGGTTTCTGCTACTTGTCACGATACTGCAGGTTGGCCTGGGCATAGCAACCCTGGTACTGGTGGTTCCCATCAGTCTGGGTGTACTGCACCAGGTAGTGGCGGCGATTCTGTTTATGGCGGCGCTGTTTGTGGCACATCAGTTGCAGCACAAGGCAGAAGCAGAAGCGTTTATGCCGGAAAGAAGAAAAATGGCAGAACCTGCTGGCGTACTGCGTAAACACTAAGAGATGGACAACCTTCTAATACTTGAGCCTATGCCCGATCAGGAAACTGTACAGCACGAGGAGTTTCAGCGTCTTATCGACCTTTCAGAACTTGACCTTGACTATGGCAATCTAAGCGATAGCTTCAAGGACCTGGTGCGGCTGGCCGCATATGTGGCCGGCACGGAGATTTCGCTTGTCAACCTGCTCGACGCCTATACCCAGTGGACGGTGGCAGGGTATGGATTCCCGACTGGTAATATGCCACGAAAAGACTCTGTCTGCCAGTATGCCATTGCACAGTCTGACCCTTTAGAGGTCAAAGACCTGATGCAGGATGAGCGGTTCATGAATTTGCGAAGTCTTAAAAGTAACCCTGACCTCAAGTACTATTTCGGATTGCCTCTCCGGACAAAGCGGGGTTACAATATCGGCACACTCTGCGTACTGGACCGAAATATAAAGGAGCTCTCACCTGAGAAAATAGAACTGCTAAAGATCATTGCAGGTGAGATCGTGCACCGCCTGGTGGTGCACCAGGTCATGCAGTCGATGCACCATAAGCTGGAAGAAGCCGAACAGGTAAACCGCAGGGTGTCGCACGACATCAGAGGGCCTGTGGGCGGTATTGTGGGTCTGGCAGATCTGATCCTGAAGAAGGGAGAAAAAAACAAGCTGCCGGAAGTTCTGAATTTCATGAGCCTGATCTACAAGAGTGGCAATTCCATTCTTAAGCTGGCTGATGAAATCCTGACAGGGAACGAGGTGACATCTGCACCGGATACTTCTGTTTTAAGTGAAAATGAGCTGAACCTGAACACCCTGCGTGAGTGTCTGCTGGAGCTCTATCAGCCACAGGCAACTGATAAAGGGATCACCTTTGATGTGGAGATCGATGCGATGCAGGCAGACAGGCCTTTCCCGAAGAAAAGGCTGATGCAGATCACGGGGAATCTGATTTCGAACGCATTCAAGTTTACACCACCATTGGGAAGCGTGACGGTGCAGCTAAAACTGGAAGACCTCGAAAACAAATCCCTGCTTCATATTCAGGTAAGTGACACAGGTATAGGCCTGACGGAAGAACAGGTAAGCGGTGTGATGCAGGGCAAATCCTCTTCCACGATCGGCACTAAAGGGGAGCAGGGTTATGGATTGGGATTGCAACTGGTGAAGCACCTGCTCGATGGCCTGCATGGAAGCATGACAGTGGTTTCCTCACCCGGAGAAGGCACCGCCTTCGACATTAAAATTCCGATTCCCCTGCCCCGGCCACAGTAGGCATGCAGGCATTACCAGAAAGTAAGCCCGCCCTGCTGATTTGGATTCGCCTGACGGAAGGTATAAGCCAGGCCGACCTCGTTGGTGGCGCGGCTGATTGAGCGGGCTTCCTGTATTGGGCTCTCATAGGCGTACGTGATACGGAACTGGCGGTAGTGCAGACCAACCCCTACATGGAATGCCTGGTCGTTACGGTAGCCTGCTCCTGCCCATAGCATGTCGTTATACACTGCTTTCACCTGTCCCTCAACCGTACCTTTCAGCTGCTCATCGTACTGGTACAGGCCATTTACAATCAGCCCGAAACGATCTGACATAGCTGTACGAAACCCGGCCTGCGCAATATGTTTGCGGGTATAGACATCCTTCATAAAATTATCGCTGCTATTCATGAAGTGGCCTGCGGTGATATCCTGCATGGCATAGCCCAGGTAGTAGTTGGCAGAGGCCAGCGCAAAGCCCAGGTTCAGGTCAAACTTGCTCATACTGTTCTGGTCGCCAGTACGTGCTGGTAGCGCGGGTCACCTGTATTGTCCACCACCAGGCTGTTGCCGTCAAGCCGGAAATTATTGAAGGTGAGCGACGTGCCAAAGCGCAGACTTAGTGATTGTGAAAGCCGCACACCGGTACCATAGTTCAGCCCCAGCTGCGTCTCTCTTGTAGGGCCAAATCGCTCCTGCAGTGCAATGATACCAAAGGCATGCCGGGCACCCATGTAATTTTTGCGTGAGTCGCGGTACTGGTAGTGACTGGTACGATCCGTGGTTTTGTTCATATCCGCCATGTCCAGCTCGCCTGAGAAGAAAAGCGTCTTGGGGGCATCCTCAAAGCCTGTCCACTGGTTGCGGTAATAGGTGCGGAGCATGGAGCCTTCGCTACCTGTAAGCGCAGGGTTGTAGAAATGCTGGTAGGCTGAAAAATTGCTGATGTACTTTCGGTTCTGCGCCTGCAGGCCTGTGATTGTGAATAAGAATATAGCTGTTACTACTAATCTGTTCATGTAAACTTACTTAAGTACTGTTAATACACCCTTCTGCACCAGGTTGATATCCTTCACCTCGATGATATAGAAATAAGAACCCTCTTTCACCTGTCCGTCCTGACCACGACCGTCCCAGCCCTGCTCCGGATTGGTGGTGTGGAACAGCCTCCTGCCCGCCCGGTCGAACACCTGTATGCTGATCTCGTCGTAGAATTTGAGTTCCGGTACGGTCCAGGTATCGTTGATGCCGTCGTTGTCCGGCGAGAAGGCGTTTACCAGTTTGATCGGATTGGCCGGCTGGTATACCTCCTTGCTCAGGGTGAAGGTTTGTTCGAAACTGTTTCGGTACGGGTCGGTAGTCCGCACCCGTATGCTGAAGTTGCGAATGCCCGAAAGCCCTTCGTTTGACTTCAGGTATAGCTTGTCATCTCTGAGCTCAAAGTAGCTGTTGTGTTCTGCGCCTTGTCCGTTCACCAGGGCGTAGGTATGGGTTTCATCATCCGGGTCGGTGGTGCTGAACGTCAGCAACACTTCAGCTGGCATCGCATCCGGCTTGAAGGTGTTCTGGCTGATCGCAATGGCAGTCGGTGGCTGGTTTGGCTCCACAGTCACCGTGATGCTGGCCTTGCGGTTGTCCTGATTGGTAGTGTTCGGCTTGAGCACCAGTTCCCCGCTCAAGGTATAGGTGCCAGGCTCCAGTCCGTTGTAATTACCCTGCTGCCACTTTATCTCCAGGTCTTCTTCCTCTCCGTTGGTATAGCGCACCTTCACCTGCGAGGGTAATGGCAGGTCCTCGAAACTGGTCCTGAACTTGACGCTGATCGCTTCCAGACTGCTTACGGTCAGGATGTTCTTCGTCATCTTCACCACCTGCGTCGTGGCATCAGCACCCCGGTTACCGGCGGCATCCACCTGGTAAAAAGTGAGCGTGAGTGTACCATCGTGCAGACCACTCAGATCAAGGTTCTGAACATTGAAAGAGGTAGTCGTTGTACTGGCTGTGCCTGTCACATCCGTGCCGCCCTTGTCGCTGCTGATGGTATAGAAGTAAGTGGCTCCCTGCTCTGCTCCTTTCACGCTCAAAGAAATATTCTGCTGGTTGTTGTGCTCGACCTTGTCGGTAGTGAACGCCACGGCATAACCAGCAGGTGGCGTACTGTCATACTGTATACCCAGGGTATTGGAAGCAGTGTTCGGGTTACCTGCCGCATCCTGCGCCTTTCCGGCCGTTACACGCACCGTTACCTGGCCATCGGCTGCTGGTTTGATTAGGGCACTGTAAGTCTGATCGCCTGTTTTATTGAATTCGCTGGCTGAGCCGTTCCCCACTGTGATATCGGCCACCGCAAAGCCTTCAACCACTTCACTGAAGCGGAAGTTGACTGTAAAAGGCTCGTTGGTCAGTTCTGCCGCGTCGGTGCTAAGGGCTACAGTTGGCGGTGTGGCATCGTACTGGCGTTTAAGAACGTTAGATGCCGTATTGCCATTTCCAGCCTGGTCTTCTACCTTGTCAGCGGCAAGTTGCAGACTTGTTTCCCCATCTTTATCTGGTGTCAGCAGCACGGTATAAGTAGTGTTATCCTGTTTCTGCAAACTGCTCAGCTTACCGTTTGTTACGCCGAAAGAGTTTAAGGAAAGCCCCGTAACCGACTCGCTAAAAGTGATCGTGACAGGTATAGCCGCATTGGTGAGATTACCAGCTGTGGTGGCCAGCGTCACTGTTGGCGGCGCCACGTCATAGAGTCGCTTCAGTTCGGCAGAGGCTTCGTTTCCGTTGCCGGCTTCGTCTGTAACCTTGTTGGCTGCCAGGCTGACCACGACTTCCCCGTCAGATGCAGGACTGATGGTTGCGGTATAAACAGTGGCGCTCTCGGATTTCAGGTTGCCCGCCGAGCCGTTCTGCACACTGATGTCAGCCGCCGCAAAACCTGTAACCGCCTCGTCAAAGGTAAATCTAACAGTGAAAGGAGCTTTCACAAGCTGTGGGGCATCGGAGCTGAGTGTCACTTTCGGGCGCTTCAGGTCATAAGCGATTTCCAGTTTATTGGAAGCCGTGTTGGCATTACCAGCCAGGTCAGTCGCTTTGTTGGCAGCCAGACTAATGGCTACCGTGCCCTGCCCATTGGCAGGTGGCGTGATGGTAGCAGTATACGTGGATTTATTTACCTCTTTCAGATCACCCAATGTTCCACCGGTGACGGTGATATCGCCAGCATCCAATCCGTATACCTCCTCCGTGAATTTAAACTGCACCTGAAAAGCCTCTTTCACGGGAGATTTGGCTTCCGTGCTGATAGCGATGTCCGGTCGGGTCAGGTCGATGGTTACAGTAAAGGTATTGCTCACTTTGCTCTCATTGCCCGCAATATCAGTGGCGATGGCTGTGAAGCGATACACGCCGGTTGGCAGTGCTGTTCCCTCGTAATTGAAGGACCAATCACCGCCTTCATTCGTTTTCACTTTGCCCAGCTCACCCCGCTCTGCTTCACGCACGGTTACCTCTACCCCATTCTGCGCCTTACCAGACAAGCGAATGGTGTTGTCTGAGGTCACCCGGTCGTTGTTGACAGGACCACGGTCTTCACTCACCGCTGTGAAAGCAGGCGGGGTTGGCGGTTCGGTGATGATGGTCCAGGTATGGGTGGCCGGTGTGGCGTCTCTTCGGCCGGCGGCATCCACTGCCCGCACCGACAAGGTATAGCGTCCGTCGGCCATGTTGCTCAAGGTATAGGGCGTGCTCACCACCGTGTATTCCGCCCCATTCAGACTCACTTCAAAGTAAACGGGGCTTTTGTTGCTTGTAAAGGCAAAGGTGGGGGATTTCTCTTTTGATATTTCCGCCGGCTTTTGTGTGATAGTAGTCTCCGGGGCACTGGTGCTAACGGTAGAAGGCTTGAGCAAAGGTTCCAAAGCCTTGAACCACTGATTGGCCATTTTCTGATAGCCCGACTCAGAAGGGTGCAGGCTGTCGTCGAAGTCACCTCCCTCACTGGCCAGGCGGTAGACGATGCCGGCCGCTTTTTCCATGTCCACCACAATCAGGCGGTCGCTTTTGGTGCGGATGCGGTTCTCGGCCATGGCGGCCAGCTTTACGTTGAAACGGGAAGTAAACTCGACTGCCGCCGGATCATTCGGCTGAAGTACCCGGTTGATGATGAGTCCCAGCACAACGGTGACTTCTTTGTTGGCCCTGGCTTCATAGGCATCCACTTCGTCAAGTATAGCAGCCATTTCAGCAATAGCCTGATCGTCATCAGTGACACCCCACTGACCGCCGTTTGTGCCCAGGTGCAGCAGCACGACATCCGGGTTGAACTTGTCCAGGTAAGTGCCTGAGCCCCGAGACACCAACACATTGTCCTGGTTGCGGTAACTGCTGGTACGCAGCAGGCTTGCAATGTCGCCGGTGCGCGCCGCTGAAAAGCCAGCGTTCTGATCGTTTGCCAGTGTTGCACTGCCCGAGCGCTCGCTACCCACGAAGGTGAACTTAGCGTTGGCCCCCATCAGTAGGTCGTACAACTGCTTACGGTAAGCGATGCGCTGGGCGTCCGGGCGGGTGTCGCTGAATTTGGTGCCGTGGGTGTTGGAGTCACCAAGCGGCATGATGTTGAATGTCTTGGGCTGCGCGTGCGTGGTGGCGCTCACTGTGCTGCTCCAGGGCGAGTCGCCTGCGCTATCCACTGCCTTCACACGATAATAGTAGGTTTCGCCGTAGCCCAAACCTGTGTCGCGGTAGGTATAGATTGTTTTACCACTTGTTACTGAGACGGTGGCATGCTCCTGAAATCCAGCTCCTGGAAACAGCGACCGCTCCACCACATATCGGCTTGCACCTGTCACAGCATTCCATTGAACGGTGATGGCGCCAACAAGGGAGGGCTGTGCTTTGACAGCAGCAGGGGCTGTGGCAAAAAAGGCGTTCGGAGCAGCTGTACTTTTAAGTCCTGTAAGTGCCGATGCTATAAGAAGTACTGTAAAAAGTATAAGTCTGGCCTGTTCTCTATAGCTGAACGAGTAGATTTTATCCATAGAAATTAAAAGAAACGTAATTGAGCACCTTGCAGAGCCGATGTTATGCAAGTTCAGAGAGCTAAACGAAAAACTTTTTGACAGGTTGAGTAATTGGACCAGAATATATAGTAATACTCGTTGCCAGGAGGGTCAGTTGTCCGTTATTTCTTGTGTAGAGCAACTCTCAAAGCGACCATTTTTGGACCAAAGTAGACACAGAAAAGAGCACTTCGGGCAAAAAATATTATCTTGGCCCAACATGGAACAGAAGAAGGTACACCTGGTGCTGGGAAGCGGCGGCGCGCGCGGTTTGGCCCATATCGGCGTCATCGAAGTGCTGGAAGAAGAGGGCTTCGAGATTGTGAGTGTGGCCGGCTGCTCGATGGGTGCCGTGGTGGGCGGGCTGTATGTCGCTGGCTACAACCAGGCCTATAAAGAGTGGATGCTGACCATGACACGAAGCGCGGTCTTCAACCTGCTCGACTTTACCTTAACCCGGCAGGGTTTTATCAAGGGCGAAAAGGTGTTCAATGTGCTGCGGGAGGTGACGGGTGCGCAGGAGATCCAACACCTCAAAATCCCTTTCACGGCTGTGGCCACCGACATGCTCCGAAACGAAGAAGTTCACTACACCTCCGGTGATCTGTACAAAGCCCTGCGTGCCTCTATTGCTATACCTGGCGTGTTCACACCCGTGCTCGAGAACGGGCAGTTCCTGGTCGACGGCGGAGTGCTCAATCCCCTCCCCCTCAACCTGGTGCGAAAAAAGGAAAACGAACTGGTCGTGGCGGTCAACCTCAATGGCCCGGCTTCCGGAGAAAAGCCGATGCTGAAGGTGAACGAGCGTCCGGAGGCTGTGTCGGCCCTCTGGAAGTGGCTGCACCTGACCGGCCAGGACAAGGGGAACGCTGCCAGTGATTTTTCACCGCTCTCGGATTACTCCTTACGGGAACTGCTGTTACTGTCCTACCAAATGACCCAGGACCGCCTGACCAGCCTCATGCTGCAGGTATACCCCCCCGACGTACTGGTCGAAATACCGGTGAACTCCTGCTCTATATTTGAATTTCATAGAGCGGAGACTCAGATCGAATTGGGACGTGAAACCTGCCGCAGGGCTTTGGCATCACGCACGATTTTTTAAGTCCAAACTGGAGCCGGTGTAAACGAACTATCACTGCTTATCGCTAACTTTATTTAATTGACGTTACGAATCGATAGCACTACATGTGGTTCTCCAAATCAATAGAGGCTGTTCTGAAAGAACTGGCAGTAGACCCTGCTCAGGGACTTTCCGAAGCGGAAGTGAAAGCCCGTCTGGAAAAGTATGGCCCTAATAAACTGACGGCAAGAAAGAAAAAGAGCATCCTGCAGCTCTTCCTGGCGCAGCTGCAGGACTGGCTCATCTATGTGCTGTTTGCGGCAGTGGTGATCACCGTGTTCATGGGCGAATACATCGACGCCATCATCATCCTGGCCGTGATCATCCTCAATGCGGTACTGGGTGTGGTGCAGGAAGTGAAGGCGGGCAACGCCATCGAAGCGCTCCAGAAAATAGCCGCCCCCAAAGCCCTCGTGCGCCGCGAGGGTGTCGTGAAAGAGGTTGACTCTGAAACCGTAGTGCCGGGCGATGTGCTGATCCTGGATGCCGGCAGGTATATTGCCGCCGACCTCCGGCTGCTGGAGTCGGCCAACCTGCAGATAGAGGAGTCGGCCCTGACCGGCGAGTCCGTTCCCTCCCCCAAGGATGCCACCATTACATTAAAAGCGCCCAACACACCCCTCGGGGACCGCGACAATGCTGCCTTCATGTCCACACTGGTGACGGCGGGCAGAGGTTCGGGAGTGGTCGTGGGCACCGGCATGCAGACCGAGGTAGCAAGATCGCCACCATCATCGACACCGAAGCAGATGTCAAAACACCGCTGGAGATCCGGCTGAACAAACTCGGCAAATCACTTGGCAAATTCGCGATCGGCATCTGCGTGCTGATCTTTGTGGTGGCCCTGCTGCAAGGGAGAGACCTGGCGGAGATGTTCCTGATCTCGGTTTCGCTGGCCGTGGCCTCTATCCCCGAGGGCCTGGCTGCCATCGTGGCCATTGTGCTTTCGATCGGCGTTACGAACATGTCCAAACGCAACGCCATTATCAGGCGCTTGCCAGCGGTGGAAACACTGGGCTCGGTCAACATCATCTGTTCCGACAAAACGGGCACGCTCACCCAAAACAAGATGACGGTGCTCAGGTACTTTAACGCGGATGGGGAGGTGGCCGTGGAGCGGGAAAAGGGCAACTCCCCTACCGACGATGCCACCCTGCTCGCCAAAGCCATGGTGCTCTGCTCCGACGCCACCTACGAAAACGGCGAAGGCACCGGCGACCCCACCGAAATCGCCCTGCTGATCCTGGGAGACGACCTAGGTATAGACCGCCAGGCACTGGGCAGGCAGAGCAAACGCATTGATGAGTTTTCTTTTGACTCGGACCGGAAGCTGATGTCAACCTTGAACGAGGAAAACGGAAGGTATACCGTGTACACCAAAGGCGCCATCGACAACCTCCTGCAACTGACCACGCATGTACACATAAAAGGACAGGTGGTCCCCATCTCTGAGCAACACAAACAGCAGGTACAGGAAGCGACCGCCCGCATGTCGGGGCAGGCCCTCCGTACGCTGGGGTCGCTTACAAGCCCGTTGACACGGTGATTGGTGCAGATGAGATGGAGCAGGACCTGATCCTGCTGGGGCTGGTCGGGATGATGGACCCTCCGAGAATGGAGGTGAAGGACTCCGTGCGCAAAGCAAAAGAGGCGGGCATTAAAACCATCATGATCACGGGCGACCACAAGATCACCGCCTTTGCCATCGGCTATGAACTAGGTATAGCCGATCACCTGGACCAGGCCATTACGGTCAGGAAATAGACAGGCTAAGCGAAACCGAATTCAGTGAAAAGGTCAATGACTACCGCATCTTCGCACGGGTCTCGCCGGAGCATAAAGTGAGAATTGTGCGTGCCCTCAAGGCGCAGGGAAATGTGGTGTCGATGACGGGAGACGGCGTGAACGATGCGCCCTCGCTTAACGCAGCTGACATCGGGGTGGCCATGGGCATAACGGGGACTGACGTGGCCAAAAACGCTTCGGACATGATTCTGACCGATGATAATTTTGCCACGATAGTATCGGCCATCGAACAGGGCCGGAACATCTACAACAACATCCGGAAAGCCGTGCTCTTTCTGCTGTCCTGCAACCTGGGCGAGGTGGTGGCCATGTTCATCACGCTGATGATCGGCTGGGAAGCACCCTTGATCGCCACCCAGCTCCTTTGGATTAACCTGCTCACGGACTCCATGCCGGCCGTGGCACTGGGCATGGACCCCGGCGACCCGGATGTGATGAAGGAGAAGCCCCGCAGTCCGAATGAGAGTTTCTTTACCGGCATTGCGGGCTGGCGTGTGCTGGGGGGCGGCATTCTGATCGGTACACTCACCATTTTTGCCTTCTGGTTCGGCTACTATGAGCACGGCTATACCCCTTTTGATGATGTTGTGCCTGTCGCCACGCTGGAGAACGCCAGAACCCTGGCCTTTATGACACTGGTGGCCTGCCAGCTCTTTTATGCGCTGGCCATGCGGCATCCGACGAAATCCATTTTCCAGCTGGGCGTTTTCTCGAATAGGTACCTGATAGGCGCCATCGTGCTGGGGCTGGCACTGCAATTGGTGGTGGTAGCCGTCCCTTTGATGCGGAAAGCTTTCAACCTGACCATGCTCGATACTCCCGGTTGGTTAATGGTCCTGACCCTAGGCTTAGTACCGCTCCTGGTGAATGAACTGGCAAAATATACCTGCGGGCCCGCAAAAAGCAGCAATCATCTTAACAAGCCATGCATCTTTCCTGGTGCTTGCGATCACAGATCATTTTCTGGAGGGCAGCGTGAAGTTGAGGTCCGTGCTGATGATGAAAGCTTTGAGGCCATCGCTGCGCCAATAGTTGGCACCCCGCAGTTCTATCCCTTTCAGCGAGGTTTTGTTCTTCGAGAAAGGCAGTCCGAATTTGGCTATACCTGTCAGGGGCGAGTAGCGCAACCCTATACCTGCTTTGTGGCTGGTAAAGCCCGACAGATCATAGTCGGAGGTATAGAACACCTGGCTCAGACTGTGCTCTTTGTAAGGTGCAAAGTAGTCGGCTGCCGTTTGGGTATGGAAGCGGTAGAAAGGGTAGAACGAAAAGAAAGGCCCGAACTTAATGGGTGTTTCCAGCTCGATGGTGTTGGCCGTCACGCCCCAGTTGTCGCTGTAGAAACGGTAGAAAAAGCGCGAAGTCACATAGTCATTCACGTAGTAGTTCACCCGCAACCCCAGCGGGTACTTCAGGCGCTGGTCCGGCAGTTGCTCTACCTGTGCAATCTCCTGCTCCCGGAAATACACCCTGTGAAAGGGCGTGGAGAGCAGACCGGACTGGTACACGATATCGGCGCTTAGCGAAGCCTGCATCTTCTGGTTGATCACCTGCGACAAAGTAGCCGAAAGGTTGTAGGACTGTCGCTTGTTGGTGCTCACCAGGCTTTTACCGTTGCGCAGTTCCTCCGGGTAGATCAGCGTCCAGGTGTCGAAGTAGATCATGCCTGTCAGGCTGAGTTCCCGGTTGCCGTCCCGCGACTCCTGCGCCCAGCCGCCCCCCACTGACAGCGACTGGTAATCGTATTCGGTAGAGCCACCTATGCTCAGGCTTTTCGTCGTCCTTGCCAGGCTGTTGCGGCGGCTGATGCCCAGGTTGAGGTGTGTGCGCAAATCAGATTTAGAGGCGGATGAGACGTTAAAATCGATGTTGTCGGTAGAAGCCGAAGAGTAAAAGTCCATCCCGAAGTTCACATTCAGGTTAGTGACCGTATCGAGCGGCACATTCACGATAATGGTCGGCGTGACACCCGTCAGCTGCTCGGTGCCAATGCCTCCGGTCACCGGCGAGTGGTTGCCGTCCTGGCTGTAGTAGCTGCCGAGGATGTTCACCTCTGCCGGTTCCAGCTTGCGTACGCGGCGCGAAGGGGCCGTAACAGTCGTGTTTTGCGCGAAGGCCGTCGTAGCCATGGCGCAGGCCATCATGAGGCCGATATACCTCAGTTGCATCCGCACCCCCCTCCTACTTTACCGCCGTTTGCACCCGAGGCACCTTCGCGGTACGATTGGAAATTCGTCTCAAAGGCCTCTATTTTCCGTGCACTCAGCTTCATCTCCTCCTCGTTCAGCAAAGTTTTCTGATAAGGTTTAACGACTTCGCAGCCACCCAGCGCGCCAAGCAAAACGGCACCACAGGCATACCACGCGACACTTCTGATCAACTTCATGGGCTTAGATTTTAGATGTTTTGGCAGGTATAGGAGCTTTGGCTGAAGCCGGCTTGTTTTTGTAATAGTGCAGGTGCAGCTGGTCAGAGGTTACCATTTCGTTTTCATCTGTCACCAGCAGGCACTCCACCCCTTTCAGCTGGTTGACCAGGTATAGCCCCTCTTCTTTCCCCAGCACAAATACAGCCGTGGCCAGCGCATCGGCCAGCTCGGCATCCGGGCAGATGATGGTGACGCTTTTCAGGCCACTTACCGGATAACCGGTGCGTGGGTCTATGATGTGACCGTAACGTTTGCCATTGATTTCGGCGTACTTCTCGTAGCTTCCGGAAGTCACGACGGCGGTGTGGTCGGCCGTGAGCCAGGAGAAAACCTTTTCCTTGTCGGCAGGATCGGCTATACCGATGTACCAGGGCTGGCCATCGGCCTGCTTGCCCCAGGTGATCAGGTCGCCGGCGGCATTCACCACGCCGCTTTGTATACCCATTCTGCGCATTAGGTCGCGTGCCCGGTTGGCAGCATAGCCTTTACCTATGGCGCCAGACCCGATCTTCATGCCTTCCTCTTTCAAAAACACACTGTGCGTCTCCGGTATCAGCTGGATCTTTTGATATCCGATGTGGCGGATGGAATTCTTCACAGTCTCCTGTGGTGGCATCTCTTTCATGGAACCATCAAACTTCCATACCTTGTCTGCAGCCGCCCAGCTGATGTCGAAGGCCCCACCCGTGAGTTCGGAGATGCGGAGGCTGCGCCGGATGAGCTCGTACAACTCTTCGTCAACCGGTACGGGCATGCCGCCGGCACTCCGGTTGATGGCGCTGGTCTGCGAGGTCGGTTGCCACTCCGAAATAAGCGCCTCGATCCGCTGGATTTCCGCTATACCTGCCTCAATGGCCTTATTGGCCAGTTCTTCATCCTCCGACACGGCCACCAGTTCAAACCGGGTGCCCATCAGCAACAGTACTTTTTTCTGTGTTTTCAGCTCCCGGGCAGGAGCCTGCGCTTGTGCGGCGTTGCATACAAGCAACAAGGCCACCAGCCAGCATTGCATGATTCTATACATACACATCCAAAGGTTAAGGGTAAGCAGGCGATCTACTTTTGGTGCAGGAGTTGCTCCAGGTGCGGAATATACTTGTCGGGTCCGCCAGCCTGGTAGCCCGTTTTGCCCAGCACATTTCCTTTCTCATCTGTCAGGACAACCAGCGGGAACAGGCCCTCCTGGTTATATCTGTCTGCCAGTTGCTCATTGTACTTTTTCTGCTCCTCCGGTAGCTGGTTTTTCTTAAAACGGGGGAAGTCGAGCTCGAGCAGCACAAAATGCTCTTTGGCATAATCCCGGAAGGCAGGCGTATCCCATACCTCTTTGCGCAGCAGGATGCAGGGCTTGCACCAGTCGGAGCCGGCAAACACCATCAGGATGGGTTTGTGCCCGGTTGCAGCCTGCCGGGCGGCTTCCTCGAAGCGGTGTTCCCACTTCACCCCATCGGCTGTGTTTTGGGCATTGGCACTATGGCTAAACGGCAGGACCAGCCATAGCAAAGCGAAAGATAAGACACGTTTCATATACACCGGTTTGATTAATTAACAAAGTTTTCCTGCCCTTTGCAGGTTAAATTGTTTTCAGGAAACGGAGGTGTAGAGGTTAGTATCTCATCGAGACAAATAGCTGGTGCTTAGTATGATATAAAACGTTTCGACCGCTGCCGCTGTTGTCTGTTTTATCAGAAATATTATTTTATTCCGGCGCCTCTGCCTCCCGCCATGGCCGGCCGGTCTATTCATGTCCACGGGCATTCGCTCTTTTCTGTTTTCTGGTAAGGCAGCTTCGCAAAACACTCCGTCACGCCAGGCTGTCGCCCTCCAGCTGAGCTCCCAAACAGCAGGATATAGAAGGTACCAGACCACTGCAGCCAACAGCCCCAAAGCACTGCACGCGCAAAACCTGACTAAGGCGCTTGCCCTGGCTCAGTTGACGGGCTGCCCCGGCGCGCAAACCTCGGTACTGATTACGCCTGTAGGCAAGCACGCCGACAACCTGCCCCAGGATCAGGACCGGGTCCAGCCGCATCAACGTCTAGTAAAAGATCATCAAACTACCCGCCAAGGCTCGTGGCTGAAGCAGGCCTTACTTTTGCATGAGGAACAGGCCATTAGGTGGGTTTTGAGGGAGTGGCGACACATTCCGCTCATTGGCAGGCGGCACGAGGGTGTTGTGGCCATCTTCCCGATTTCGTCCATTATCCACTCCTGGTCTTCGCGGAAGGGGTGTGGCAGCTGGAAGCGTCCAGAAGCCATAACTCCGCTCCTGCTCCTCGATGCAGCGGTTAACCCACACAAAGATAGTGGCTCTATGGACCCGATTTTTCTGCTATTGCGATGCGGGTTTATTAAGAAAAGGGGCTCGTATGTAGCGCTGATGCTTTCTTACTGGTGCCCGGGTAATGCTTCCCTCCTGCCCTTCTGCACAAGCAGCCAACCGGCAGCCAGCATCACAAGCGATATCCCCAGAAAACCGAAGTTCCAGGCTGATTGATTAGAACTGATCTCACGCACGTTGTGAAGCACTAAAATGTGGTGGTCGATGATACCCTCCACGATGTTGAAAATGCCAAAACCTAGCAAAAGACTGCCACCGAAAATCCGGTTGGAGAGTACTGATTTGCGTTCGTATACCACACGCCAGAGCAAATAAATTCCCAGCGCTGTGGTGAGCCAGGTAAAAGCATGGAATATCCCATCCCAGAACATGTTGGTCTCTTTGTTGAGCAGCGTGTCCGGCGGCAGCTTGGCCGAAATCATCTGGTGCCACTGCAGGATCTGGTGCAGCACAATACCATCCACAAACCCACCCATCCCTATACCGATCAGGGTGGCCGCCGCTATCAGCGGACCGCTTCGAACGGACTTCACTTCTTCAATGGGTATCTGTCTTTTCATAGCGTGTTACTTAAGTTTGTTCAGTCGATATACCGCCGCTCCGATAAACAGAAAAGGCAGCAGCATATAAAAGAATACTTTCAGAAAGCTTTCGTCGAAAATAGCAGCTTGCAGGGGGCGATTGCAGGTGGTGCAGGCGAGAACGGGAAGGCTGATCAGCATAACTAAAACGAGCGGCAGCACCTGCCGAGACAATCGGTAGAAATACTTTTTCATCAGCTATACCTGTAAGGATTCCACAATCAAACTTCCCACATATACCTGAACGAAAGCGCTTTAGTTTCTAAATAAGCCCCTAGCCTGCTCTTAAGGGGATGCACAGCCTTTAGTTTCCACAAAAAAAACTTGTGTAACCATAGTCACTGAACAAGGTGCCTTTATCACTGACCTTTGTATTGTCAACAAGTAGAAAACATGATGCAGCAATACTGGAACGAACGCTATAGCCAACAAGAGATGGTATACGGACCTGAGCCGAACGTCTTTTTTGAGAAACAACTACCCTTTGGCAGATGCTGGCAGTTTTGCAACCGAACCTGAAAGTGTGGATGTCATGGCACTGATATACGCTCACATTCCTCTGATCTGCGCCAAACCCTGCACCGCAAGGTACAGCAGTGACTGTTAGTGGCAACCAAACCAACAGCTTACATAAAATAAAAATTAGATCAGCTACACAAGCGATAAACAAGCAACATACAATGGAAAAGAGACTCAACATCATGGTGCCGATGGATTTTACACCGGTATCTTTTAAAGCACTGGAAATGCTCGCCTTTCTGATGGAGAAAACTCCGGTAAACACGCATTTGGTGCATGTTATTCAGGTGAACGCGGCAGAGTGGGCGGGCACCACCGATTCTTCTGAAACCATCGACAGAGGCCAGATAAAAGAGTTCGAGCAACAGGCAATAGCAGGCTTCGAGGAAATTAGAAAACAGGTGAATTTCGATTTCACCAGCGCTGTGGTATACGGCGGTCTGACGACCAGCCTGACCAGGTATGCCGAACAGAACGGGATTGACCTAATCATCATGGGTACAGAGGGTGCAGAGGGTTGGTTCGAGCGCATCTCGGGTTCTGAGGCGCAGCATGTGGTACGATTTACCAGGGTGCCAATCATCACGATTCAGAAGGACGCCTCTATCACCCCGATCAAAAACCTGCTGTGGGTGGCTGACTTCAGCGCCGAGAAGCAACCGGAACAAACGGTTAACACCATCAAGACGCTGCAACAGCTTTTCGGGGCACAATTGCACCTCTTGCAGATCATCGAAAAAGAGGATGATCCGAAGCTCGACAGCATCATACAGCAGATGCAGCGCTTCGCCACCAATTTGAAGTTGCAAAACTACGAACTGCACTTTAAGAGCGACAGCAAGGTGCCGGCCGGTGTACGCAACTTTAACCAGGAGTCAGAGATGGACCTGGTGGTGATCGGCACCCACGCCCGCAAAGGCTTCAGCCAAATTTTCTACGGCAGCATTGCCGAGACTTTGGTGAATCACTGTATCCGTCCATTGCTGACTTATCACCTGAAATAAAATAATCACATAGGCAGGCTCCGGGGCAGCTATACCTGTTCCAGTTATTAATCACCAATTCCATGCTAAAAAAAATTGCGCTGTTCACTGCTTTATCTCTGTCTACGAACTGGGGCATTGCCATTGCACAAGTGCACACCCGTGAGCATGCAGAGCAGCATGCAGTTTCCGACACCGTGCAGATCAGAAGCGCGAAAGACCTTTTCACGAAAGGTGAAATAGAGGGCCACGTGCGCAACTACTTTATGGCCACATTCAACCACGGTTCCCTCTCCGACAATTATGCCAATGCCATCGGGGCCGAGATTGGGTACAAAACAGCTTCCCTGCACGGTTTCCGCTTTGGTTTTGCCGGACTCTTTACCTATAACCTGTTTTCTTCCAATCTGGGTGAAAGGGATTTCATTTCTGAAAAACACCCGAAACTGGAGATGGAGCTTTTTGATATCGAGGACCCGCACAACAAAGCGGACCTGGACCGCCTTGACGAGTTATACCTGGAGTATAATTCAGCCAGGCTTCAGGCCAAAATCGGTCGCTTTAGTTTTACCTCTCCCCTAATGAACCCGCAGGATACGCGCATGAAACCCTATTCTTTTCAAGGTATAAAAGTGCAACTGCCGTTTCAGGAAAAAGGCCTTCTCACGATGGCTTGGTTCGACCATTTCTCACCCAGAAGTACCGTGGAATGGTACAGGGCTGGGGAAACGATCGGTATTTTTTCACCGGGAGTGGATGAATGGGGAAAACCATCCGGCTATCCGCATCACACACATACTAAAGGCGTAGCTGTAACTGGTTTGCAATTAAAACCCAACAAACGCCTGCAGGCCGAAGCCTGGAACTACTGGATTGAAAACGTATCGAACAACAGCTATGGCAGAGCGGTAGTAGAGGTAGTGCCACAGGTAAAGGCAGGTATAGAGGGATTGTACCAGTTTCAGGTAGGCAACGGCGGCAACCCTGAAAGTACGCTGGTTTACTTCCCGGACCAGCAGCAGTGGCTGGCTGGGGGTATGCTGGCCTATGAGCCCAACAATCTGCACCTGTCGCTTAATTACCTGCACATCGACGGGGGCGGGCGCTTTCTGTTTCCTCGGGAATGGGGACGCGAGCAGTTTTTTGCCACCATCTCCAGAGGACGATTGGAAGGTGTGGGCAAATCGGATTTGCTCGTAGCAAAAGGCCGCAAAAAATGGTCTGATAATTTCTCTTCAGAATTGTCAGTAGCCAAGTCGTGGCTCCCGGCACCAAACGATTATAGGTATAACAAACATGGCGCTATATCCTACTGGGGCTGGGTGGCTGATCTCAATTATAGTCCCTCGAAACCGGTACTCGATGGGCTCAGTTTCCGCTTGCTCTACATTGGTCGTACATCTCCCGAAATAGATATCCCGCTAAAGGACATGTATTACAACACCAACTTTCACAATATAAACTTTGTAACGCAGCTTACTTTTTAGGTATACCTAACTAAAAATAACAACAATTTCCCCTTGATTAACGCTATGTGACTTAGGTCACTGTGTTCGGGTAACGTATACTATACCTTTGTAATGAAATCAGGAAGTACTGTTAAACTTGCTGAATTTATAAGCATAAAAACCCAAAACCCATGAAAATAGAACAGTTCGAAGACAAAGGCTTAGCGCATTATGCTTATGCCATACTAAGTGAAAAAACCAGTGAAGTCGTGCTGATAGATCCGGCCCGTAATCCGCAGCCCTACTACGACTTCGCAGAGAAAAATAACGCGAAAATAGTAGGTGTGATCGAAACGCACCCACATGCTGACTTTGTGAGTTCCCAACTCGAAATTCACGAGAAAACGGGTGCTACGATTTACGCGCACAGCCTGGTAGGTGCCGACTATCCTCATAAAACGTTTGACGAAGGTGAAGTGCTGGAGATTGGAGACGTGAAACTGAAATCCATCCACACGCCGGGTCACTCTCCAGACGGCATCAGCATTGTGCTGGAACACGAAGGTAAGGACAAAGCGGTATTTACAGGCGACACCTTGTTTATAGGCGATGTAGGTCGTCCGGACTTGCGCGAGAGTGCCGGTAACGTAACAGCCAAGCGCGAAGAGCTGGCCCGCCAGATGTATCAAAGCACCCGCGAAAAACTGATGAAGCTGAACGACGATGTGCTGGTATACCCTGCGCACGGAGCTGGCACGCTTTGCGGCAAGGGCCTGAGCGAAGCGAACAGCAGCACCATCGGAGCCGAGAAAATGAGCAACTATGCCCTGCAGGAAATGAGCGAAGATGCTTTCGTGAAAGTACTGACAGAAGATCAGCCTTTTATACCGAAATACTTTGGCTACGACGTAGGGCTTAACAAGCAAGGTGCTCCCTCCTACCAGCCTAGTCTGGACAAGGTGAAGAAGCTCGAGAAGAACTACAAGCCCGGCAAAGGTGCTGTGATCGTGGACGGCCGTAGCGAAAAGGTTTTCAAAAAAGGGCACCTCGAGGGTGCGATCAACATCCAGAATGGTGGCAAATTTGAAACCTGGCTGGGTAGTATTGTTGGTCCGAACGAGCGCTACTACCTGATCGCTGAAACAGAAGACGAGCTGGATGACCTGATTCGCAAAGCTTCCAAGATCGGTTATGAATTGCTGATTGAGGGCGCGTTTGTACAGACCGAAGCAGGTGAGGAGAAATCTCCGGTAATCGATGTGGCTGAGTTCAAAGAAAATCAGGACCAGTATACCATCGTGGACATCCGCAACGCTTCCGAAGTGAAAGTTGGTAAATTCTTCGACAAGGCCATCAACATTCCGCTTCCAGAACTGCGTGAACGAGCCAGGGAAATTCCTTCGGACAAACCAGTTGTGGTGCACTGTGCCGGTGGTTACCGCTCTGCGGCAGGCAGCAGCATCGTGGAAGCAGCTTTGCCAGACACCAAGGTACTTGACCTGAGCGAAGCCGTAAACGACTTTAAATAAGCGTTCTATACATTAATTATTACCAGTGCGGGTACTTTTGGTGCCTGCACTGGTTTTTTGCTTTATACTTGCTATACCTTAACATCTATTCAAACCTTTACGACACGTATACTATACCATGGAAATACCGCAGAAAGACGACATACTCAAGCAATTCCCTCAGTTCGAACAGCCACTACTCGAAGAAATTCTGAAGCACAGCACGATCCGGCAAGTGGAAGAAGGGGAAGAAGTCATGCGCACCGGCCAGTACATCCGCTCCACAGTACTGCTCCTAAGCGGACTGCTCAAGGTATACCGCGAGGATGACGAAGGCAACGAGTTCCTGATGTACTACCTTGAACCCGGCAATGCCTGCGCTATGTCCATGATGTGCACGGCCCGAGACGAACAGAGTCAGATCATGGCCAAGGCCGTGACCGAAGCAGAAGTGATCCTGATACCCTCCCACCTCTCCGAGCAGTGGCTGGCCAAGTACAAGAGCTGGCACAACTTCGTGATCGCCTCCTACCGCCAGCGCTTCGAAGAGCTGCTGCAAACCCTCGACAGCATTGCCTTCAAAGGGCTGGACGAGCGCCTCCTGTTCTACCTCAAGCGCCACGTAAAAGTAAGTGGCAAAGAGATCCGCCTCTCCCACCAACAGATCGCCCTCGAGCTCAACAGCTCCCGCGAAGTCATCTCCCGCCTGCTTAAAAAGCTGGAGCAAACCGGCGCCATCACCTTGCACCGGAATTATATTGAGGTGCATGACCTGGAGTTAGTTTGAGAGTTTAGAAGTTGGAGACAATCACGATTCAATGCCGTCAACTAATATACTTTTATGTCATTTCGACCTACGGGAGAAATCTGAAATATTGCCACTAGTCTCAAATTATCCAGATCTCTCCATTCTGTCGAGATGACAGTTTGGGTTGTTATTCCTTAAGTTGACGGCATTGGGTCGCGACCTGTACGCACAAACTTACCTCCTAAACTCTCAAACGCCTCAACTTTCTCCCTCTGTGATACTAGTCACTGAAGTCCGTTTATGATCGCCCTACCTTTGTAGCAGATTACAAAACAAACGACATAATCAATGGAAATACTAGGTTATATTGCGGCCCTTCTGATTGGGCTTTCGCTTGGTTTGATTGGTGGTGGTGGCTCAATTCTGACGGTGCCGGTATTGGTCTACCTGATCGGCCTCAGCCCCGTTATCTCAACAGCTTACTCGCTTTTTATCGTGGGACTTACCAGTCTGGTGGGCTCTTACAAGTTCTACAAAAATGGGCTTGTCAGTATGAAGACAGCCATCGTGTTCGGAATACCTTCAATCGTGGCGGTATACCTGACGCGCCGCTATTTGGTGCCGGCCATACCGGAGGAAATTTTCTCAGTAGGTGATTTTATGGTCACCAAAGGCATTATGTTGATGCTGCTTTTCGCTGGTCTGATGGTGTTCGCCTCCATCAGCATGATCAGGAAGAAGAAAGCACCAGCTACGGCACCTACCGAACCGGTAGACATGGTGGACGAAAACATTGACACGGAAATTGATGTGGAAGGAAACGGTACGCCGCACCCGCAACCAAAATTCAACTATGCCGGCATTCTGGCCGAAGGCTTAGTCGTGGGTACGCTCACCGGATTAGTGGGTGCTGGCGGTGGCTTTTTGATTATACCTGCGTTGGTGCTTTTCAGTAAACTCGACATGAAAATGGCCGTGGGAACCTCCCTACTGATCATCGCGGCCAAGTCACTTTTCGGTTTTATCGGCGACATTTTCAACTACGAGATCGACTGGATGTTCCTGGGCATTTTCTCCGCCATTTCGATTGCAGGCATCTTCGTTGGTACCGCACTTTCCGCTAAAATTCACGCTGACAAACTCAAAACCGCTTTTGGTTGGTTCGTCCTGGTGATGGGGGTGTATATCATCGGAAAAGAGCTTTTCTTCTAAAAAAATTAACCTGCGTGATCTAAGTCACTGTGTCGCGCAAATAATATATTGATATTTGTAGTGTCATCTGATGGAAAGATGAAGACATAAAACAGATAAAAAAGAACTCAAAACCCTATACCCATGAAAGTAGAACAGATCTATACCGGTTGCCTGGCACAAGGTGCTTACTACATCGAAAGCAATGGCGAAGTGGCCATTGTGGACCCACTGCGCGAGATCAAGCCATACCTGGAAAAAGCTGAAAAAGACAATGCCAAAATAAAGTTTGTGCTGGAAACACACTTCCACGCCGACTTCGTTTCGGGTCACGTGGATCTGGCCAAAGCCAGCGGTGCCCAGATCGTTTTCGGACCGAATGCACAGCCTAGCTTTGAAGCGCATATTGCCACTGATGGCGAGGAACTGAAACTGGGTAACGTGACGATCAAGGTGCTGCACACACCAGGTCACACGATGGAGTCAACCACGTATTTGCTGCTCGACGAGAATGGAAAAGAGCACGCCATTTTCTCAGGCGACACACTGTTTATCGGTGATGTAGGCCGTCCGGACCTGGCTGTGAAGTCCGACCTGACAGAGGAGCAACTGGCTGAGCACCTGTTTGACTCGCTGCGCAACAAGATCATGACCTTGCCGGATGACGTGGTGGTATACCCGGCGCACGGTGCAGGCTCAGCTTGTGGCAAGAACATGAGCAAAGAAACAACCGACCTGCTCGGTAACCAAAAGAAAACGAATTACGCCCTGCGTGCCGATATGTCGAAAGAGGAGTTTGTAAAAGAGGTAACTGACGGTTTACTTCCTCCTCCGGGCTACTTCCCGATGAACGTGAAGATGAACAAGGAAGGCTACGCAAACATCGACGAGGTGTTGGCAAAAGGCCAGCAGGCGCTGTCTCCGGATGCGTTTGAGGCAGCCGTGAACGAAACGAGCGCCTTGGTGCTCGACACGCGCAAGCCAGAGACCTTCGCTGCCGGGTTTATTCCGAACTCGATCAACATCGGGATCGATGGCAACTTCGCTCCCTGGATCGGCGCTTTGATCCCGGATATTCAGCAGCCAATCCTGTTCATCGCCGACGAAGGCCGTGAAGAGGAAGTGGTGACAAGACTGGCCCGTGTAGGCTATGACTTTGCGCTGGGTTACCTCAAAGGCGGACTCGATGCTTGGAAAGCAGCTGGCAAGGAAGTTGACACCATCAAATCGATTTCTGCTGCTGAATTCGCGGCTGATTATGCAAAAGACAACAGCATCAAAGTGGTAGACGTGCGCAAGCCGGGCGAGTACCAGGCAGAGCACGTAGCATCTGCCCAGCACGCTCCGCTCGACTACCTGAACGACCACCTGGCTGAGCTGCCGAAAGAAGAGGTGATGTACCTGCACTGTGCCGGTGGCTATCGCTCGATGATCGCAGCTTCCATCCTGAAAGCAAGAGGTTTCGATAACGTGATCAACGTGGAAGGTGGCTTTAAGGCGATCGCCGAAACTAACGTACCGAGAACGGCTTACGTTTGCCCTTCTACATTAAAGTAAAATGGTTTAGTATTGATAGATCGGGGCCAGTTAAAAGCTGGCCCTGATTATTTTAGGCCAGATCGTACTGCGTGACCAAAGTCACTGAACATGTTTTGCTATACCTGTACCTTTGTATAGTAAATTAAAACAAGACTATAAATTAAACACATAAAGCCATGTTCAATATCTTTAAATCCGCTCCCAAGAACTACGAAAACCTGGACGGAAATACATTCAAAACTAAATTCCAGAGCGCACCAAAAGCAGAGTTGCTCGATGTGCGAACAGCGGGTGAATTTGCTTCCGGAACTATCAAAGGCGCCAAAAACCTGGACGTGACCACAGGTCAGTTTCAAAACGCGCTGGGCTCACTCGACAAGGACAAAGAGTACTTTGTGTTTTGCCGCAGTGGCAACCGCAGCGGTTCCGCCTGTGAGCTGATGAGTGCTCAGGGATTCAAGTGCTATAACCTGGCAGGTGGCATCGGTGCCTGGCCAAACAACTAAACAAATCATACGGGCAGAAAAGGAAGGGGCACGCGACCTCGCCTCTTCCCTGCTCTTCTCTCCATCACCAAATATTAAATTGACTAAATTATGTTAGAGCTTATAAGACAACCATGGCCATGGTATACCTCGGGTATCGTGATCGCTTTTATCATGGTGTTGCTGTTGTTTTTCGGCAAGTCGTTCGGGTTTTCGTCAAACCTGCGCACCATCTGCTCGGCCTGCGGTGCCGGCAAAAGGGTTAAGTTTTTTGATTTCGATTGGCGCTCACAAACCTGGAACCTGCTGTTCCTGGTAGGTGCCATCATCGGTGGTTTTATTTCGGCTGAGTTTCTCTCATCCGGGGAGCCGGTACAAATTTCACAGGCCACGATTCAGGACCTGCAGCAACTGGGCATTTCGGCTCCAGACGGCATGCAGCCAACAGAGATCTTTAGCCTGAGTGCCGCCTTCACCCTGAAAGGATTCCTGATTCTGCTGCTGGGCGGTTTCGCGATCGGTTTCGGGGCACGCTACGCAGGCGGCTGTACTTCTGGTCACGCCATCAGTGGCATCTCCAACCTGCAGCTCCCGTCTTTGATTGCCGTGATCGGCTTCTTCATCGGTGGCCTGATCACAACTTTTGTGTTGCTGCCGCTAATTTTCTAAAGCTTAAAATACAGATTCGTGAAAAGTATAAAATTTATAATCGCCGGCATTCTGTTCGGTATCGTGATGAGTAAATCGGAGGCGATTTCGTGGTTCCGCATTCAGGAGATGTTCCGCTTCCAGGACTTCCATATGTATGGCATCATCGGAACGGCTGTGGTGCTGGGTACCATTGCTACACTCGTGATCAAGAAGTTCAAATTGCGCGACTTTCAGGGCAACCCAATCGTATTTACACCCAAGGAAATGTCGATTCCGCGCTACATCATCGGCGGTACCATTTTCGGTTTGGGCTGGGCGCTGACAGGTGCTTGTCCGGGTCCGATGTTCGTGAATGTAGGCTTCAGCTACTGGGCAATTTTCATCGCCATAGGCGGTGCCCTGGCAGGTACTTACATGTACGGTGCGATCAAGGACCGACTGCCGCATTAATATGAAATTTGGCTAAATGTTGTTGTGTGCTGAAAGCCGTTTGCGTCAAGCAATGGCTTTCATGCGTACTTCCAAAAAAATGAATTGACCATGTCGACAACAGACACAAAACTAGGCTTGAGAGAAAACGCCACGCAGTTCTGGCTGCTGGTGTTGGTGAACGGCTTTGTGGGCGCCATGGTCGGACTGGAGCGCTCTGTGATCCCGGAGTTCGCCGAAACTGTTTTCGGTATCAGCGGGCACACAGCGCTTCTGTCATTTATCGTCGCCTTTGGTCTGGCCAAGTCCTTTGCCAACATGATGATGGGCCGCCTGACAATCAGGTTTACCCGTAAGAAACTGCTATTGATCGGTTGGCTCTTCGCTTTGCCGGTGCCTTGGCTATTGCTCTACGCCAACAACTGGTGGTGGGTGATCTTTGCGAACCTGCTGCTGGGTATAAACCAAGGCTTGGCATGGTCTGCTACGGTGGTGATGAAGATTGACCTCGTAGGTGAAAAGAACCGTGGATTGGCCATGGGCATCAATGAATTTGCCGGTTATCTGGCCGTGGGACTGGTGGCGTTTTTAGCTGGTTACATTGCGTCAACAACAGGCGAAGTCACTTATGCTTTCATACCCGGCATCGCCTTCTCCATCATAGGTTTGCTGCTCACCTGGCTCTTTGTGCGTGATACGCATGCGCACGTCAGAACCGAGACGGCACAAACCAGCATTCCGCTTTTGCGCAACGTCTGGAAAGACACCACCTGGCGGCATGCTAATCTAGGTTCTGTCACGCTGAGCGGTTTCGTGAACAACATGAACGACGGCATACTTTGGGGTTTGCTGCCGGTGCTACTGATGAGCAAAGGCTATACCTTGCAGCAGGTCGGTCTGCTGGCCGGTATCTACCCGGCGGTGTGGGGTCTCGGACAGTTAGTGACAGGCAAGCTCGGTGACGTGCTCTGCAAGAAACAATTGCTGAGCTTAGGTATGATGATACAAGGTATAGCCATTGGTGTACTTTTCTTCACCCAAGCTTACGCATTAGTAATAGCAGTATTGGTGCTGCTGGGAGCCGGAACAGCGCTGGTATACCCGAAATTCCTGTCAGTAGTGGCTGAAAACACACACCCGGAACAGCGACCGCAGAGCCTGGGCATTTTCCGCTTCTGGCGTGACTTCGGCTACGTGGCCGGAGCCGTGGCGGCAGGTGTTTTCAGTGACCTCTTTGGCGTGGAATTTGTACTGTTGGGCACGGCCATCCTGACCCTTGGAGCGGGTGTATTGTCCGAAATACGGATGTGCTGCACCAAAAAGCTCTTATGGCATAGTCCCGAATGCGGAACAAACTTGGTAGCCAGAACTTAAAATTGTAAATTTACGAGATCGCCGTCTCGCTATACCTGCTGGTAAAATATAGACTATGAAGCACACGCTGCTACTTCTTTTAAGCACCATATTGCTCCTGTTCACCCTGGCACAACCACAAAAGCCAGTGAACGGGGTTGCCTGTGCGCTTAAAAGTGAGCTGAAAGCAGCGAACCTACCTACCAAATTAAAGCGCCCCTGCGCTAAAAAATGTCTCAAGCATCAGACGCATTCTGAGCAAAAGGACTCTGCGAATGTCGTGATCGATTGCAGCCAGCAACTCTATGCTGTGGTGGCCGACAAAGAGTCCGACGCGTATCTCAAATCCGCTGCCAGACAACAGCTAATGGCTACAGTGCAGCAGATCCACCCCGCTCCTAGTTTAGGCGCTGACCCTGACCCTCCGAGATTTTCTTAAAATACTAATCACATTATCCTGACACAGCCACAACATACCGGGTTTGCACATATTGCTATACCTATGCTGTCGCTGTGCCTTAATCAACATGTCAACGCGCCAGGCATGGCCTATAGCGCCGCGACTATTATTTGAAGAAAAATCTCTGTTATGGAAAATAACCCTTTGCAAAAAATATCCTTCCTGGTGCTTCGCGCCTTTGGTAGCCTGATCTTCATCATGGCTGGTTTCAACCACCTGTTTCAGACCGCTGGCACAACAGCCCGCCTCGAAAAAGCACCTTTTGCCCAGTTAGCTACCTGGATGGCTCCTGCCGAAACGCTGATCATTTTATCAGGCGTTGGTCTGATCGTTGGCGGCTTTATGCTTTTGGCTGGATTTAAGACCAGACTAGCGGCGGGTTTGCTGCTGGCCATCCTGATCCCGATCACACTGACGGTGCAGGTAGGCGCTGAAGGTTCCGGCCCCCTGTTCAAAAACATCGCCCTGATCGGCATGCTAGTGTTTTTCATCGTGAATGGCGCCATCTACTACGGACTGGACCAATCACTTTTTCAAAAAGAGCAAATGAAATCGAGTATAAAGAATAAATTTAATGGTAATTATGTTGCCGTATTGGCATTCGGTCTGCTATTGGTTTTAGGCTCCTGCACTGCGGGTACAACAGTAGGCCAAAGCACTGCCCAAGCAGGTACCGTGACAGCGGCAACAGGTAAGAAATACGCAGTGCTGATCAGTCAGCCCAACCACCTGAAAGCTGCCGTGAACACAGCCGAGACCATCACGAAAGAAAGTCGCTACCAGCGTGAAAGTTTTGTGGTAATGGCCTGCGGCAAGTCTGTTGAAGCTTTCGTGAAAGGCAGCGAACTGGCACAGGAGTTTGAGAAAGGGAAAGCTGCAGGTGTCACGTACAGGGTATGCGGCATGTCGCTCAAGCAGTTTAACATCAATACTAGTTCGCTTGTTGACGGTGTGGAAGTAATTCCAAACGGCCTCACTTATATGTTTGACCTGCAGGAACAAGGCTATACCACGGTGGAGCTTTAATTGCCGAAGCGGAACACAGAAATTAACAATTAAAATTGATCTAGACTGATTCGGGAAGACCGAATTCTATTAAATATAATATCATGGACAAGAAGAAATTTTCAATCAAAGACATACCTGGCTGGGCTGTCATGCTGGCATTTTCGGCATCCTATACCTGACGGGTTTGCATACTGAGGCCATCGGCAAGTACAGCGCCTATTACTGGCAACAGGTGTCAAAAATGCGGATGTGCCAGCCATAGATGAAGTTGCCGCTAACTCGGAGACAGAATTGTATACAGTTGCCGGAGCACCCATGGCAGGTGCAGGTTTCAAGATGGTAGACCTGAACGGCAAGACCGTGAATTTCGAAAGCCTGAAAGGTAAGGTTATCTTCCTGAACATCTGGGCGACCTGGTGTCCACCTTGTATAGCTGAAATGCCGAACATCCACAGCTTGTACAAAAAAATGGACCCTAATAAAGTGGCGTTCGTTATGTTGTCGGTGGATGAGGGCGGCATGGAAAAGGTGAAGAAATTTGTCGACAAAAAGAAGTATACCTTCCCGGTATACATGCCGGCCAGCCAGTTTCCGCAAGAATTCTACAGCACGGCGATCCCTACCACGTTCATTATTTCTCCGGAAGGAAAGATCGTAGCCAAACAGGAAGGTATGGCCGAGTATGATACTGAAGAAGTACGTGAGTTCCTGCTGGGGCTGGCGAAATAAACATGCTAAAAATAGCCAGCGCTGAACTTATTGCTGGCTATTTTTTTATACTTACAGCAGCAACAGATTCTATACAAAATTTATTGCCAGTTTAGGTATACATGGAGAAATACTGGAACATCTTTACGAGCTCTTTTTCGGACTACGGTAACTACCTGTGGCGTGAAATGCTGCACCCAAGCTGGGGCAATTATTTCTATTGGCTGCTGGGCTTGTCGCTGTTTTTCTGGCTGCTAGAGGTCATATTGCCGTGGCGCAAGGGACAGCCAGTCATCCGGCAGGATTTCTGGCTCGACGGCTTCTACATGTTCTTTAATTTTTTCCTGTTCTCGCTGGTCGGTTTCAATGCCATTTCCAATATCGGCGTAGAGGCGTTTAATGATTTTCTGGGTTTGTTCGGTATCCAGAATTTGATTGCTTTTGAGATACAGTCGTGGCCGGTGTGGGCACAACTGCTCACGCTCTTTGTACTGCGCGATTTCATTCAGTGGAACGTGCACCGCCTCCTGCACCGCTCCGATTTTCTGTGGCGCTTTCACAAGGTACATCACTCTGTGCAGCAAATGGGTTTTGCGGCGCACCTTCGCTTTCATTGGGGCGAAACGGTGGTCTACCGCACCCTTGAGTACATCCCGCTGGCCATGATCGGCTTCGGTATTCAGGACTTCTTTCTCGTGCACATTTTCGCCACCGCCATCGGGCACTTTAACCACTCCAACCTGCACATCCCGCTGGGTCCGCTGCGCTACCTGTTCAACAACCCGCAAATGCACATCTGGCATCACGCCAAGCGCATGCCCCACCGATATGGCGCTAACTATGGCATTAGCTTGAGTGTGTGGGATTACCTGTTCGACACTGCCTATATGCCAGAAGATGGACGTGATATTGAGCTGGGATTTGAGGAAGTGGAGCAATATCCAAAGTCTTTCTTTGAGCAACAGGTATACCCTTTTCGGGAGCGGGCGGTTGTCGATGATCAGCTTGTAGAGTCAGAAAAAGAGAGGGAAACAATACCTGAGGCTTAGGCAGCTATGGCGCGAGCGTACTCGCTCGTGCTATACCAGTCTGTGCACGATTCTGACAGGTCACGACCTGTCCCTACAAAAAATGAAATCATTCCAATTTTTTCTTAACTTTCTAAATCCCAAACTCTAAAACTCCTAAACCCCCCATGCCTCACCACGAAGTACAGTCGGAAGACAAAATACTTTTCTTCAAGAAAGAATACATCTCGGAGTTCGTGTATGGCGGTATTGACGGGGCCATTACCACTTTCGCGGTGGTGGCAGGGGCTGAAGGGGCTAGTCTGGGGATAGCGGTGGTCATCATTCTTGGTCTGGCCAACCTGATCGCGGATGGATTCTCGATGTCGGTCGGCAACTTCTTCTCCACCAAAGCGCAGCGCGACAACTTTGACCGACACAGGCCCGTGAATATTGGGAAGTAGATAACCTGGGGGAGATAGAAAAAGAAGAGATCAGGCAAATATACGCGACCAAAGGCTTTAAAGGGGAGTTATTGAACCAAGTGGTGGAGGTCATCACTTCCGACAAAGACGTGTGGGTAGACACCATGATGAAGGAGAAACTGGAGATGACCAAAGACGACAAAACGCCTATCAAAACAGCTTCGGTTACCTTTATCAGTTTTATTCTGGTTGGCTCCATCCCGCTGCTGGCTTATATTTTTGCCGGGCTGGACTCAGGTATAGCAGGCGCTGAGCTTTTCGTTTACTCCAGTGTGCTTACAGGTATAGCCCTGACGATCGTGGGTGCTCTTAAGAGTATTGTGACAGAGCGCAACATCATGGCAGGTATAGCTGAGACGCTGCTGCTTGGCGGACTGGCCGCCACCCTCGCCTTTTTTGTGGGCGATGTGCTGGAAAGTGTGTTTATGTAAAAGCTCATGCCTGTGACAAAAGTCACTGTCTGGCAGTTTGTGAATGGTCACCTTTGTTAAGAAGCCTGAAAAACAGGTGGTCACCTTAACAAATTAACCGCACCATGAAACAAAACCTTAAACTGCTTCTCTCTGCCATCCTTATCCTCGGCCTCACCTTTGCAACCTCCTGCCAGACAACCCAGCAAGAGGATACGCACGCCAAGGAGGAAGGCGTCGAAACCATCACCATTCTGCAAACTGCCGACATTCACGGTCAGCTGATGCCACACCAGGAAATGTTCATCGAGAACGGTGAGTTCGTGTTTAAAAAGCGCGGCGGTGTGGCCAACATACAGACGATCTTCAAACAGGTGAAAGCCGAGAACCCGGGCGGCACTGTGATCGTGGACGGGGGCGATTTGATACAAGGCAGCGCTGTGGCTGCCCTTTCGGAGGGGGCTGTGTTTGGTCCCGTGATCAAGGCCATGGACTACGATTTTCTGATTCCGGGTAACTGGGAGGTGATCTTCGGCAGCCAGAAAATGCGCGACGTGCTGGCCTCCTACGGCAAGCCGGTGGTCTGCGCCAACATCTACGACGAGGCCAGCACCGACATGCTCTACCCGCCCTATATCGTAAAAGAAGTAAAAGGCATAAAGCTGGGCTTTATCTCCTACAACGACCCCGAAGTGCCGATCCGTCAGAACCCGTCATTCAGCAAAGGCCTGATCTTCAAACAACTTGAAGACAATATCGAGCCGCTGATCAAAGAATTGAAAGAAGAGCAGGGCGTGGATATCCTATTCCTGGTGACGCACCTCGGCATTTCAAAGCAGCTATACCTTGCTGATCAGGAGCAGATCAAGGGCGTGGACTTTATCCTGGGTAACGACACGCACGAGCGTATTCGCAAACCGCTGCAAGGCAAATATGCGCAGGTAGTAGAGCCGGGCGCATTTGCTTCGTTTGTAGGCCGCCTCGACCTGGACGTGAAAGACGGCAAGATTGTGGACCAGCGCTACGAATTGATCGACGTGGACCCTGCCGTATACCCAGCCGACCCGGTAGTGCAGCAAATCGTGGATAAGCAGATGGCTCCTTACAAGCAGAAAATGGAACGCGTGCTGGGCTATACCTCTACCCCACTCTACCGCTACTTAGTAGTAGAAAACCCAATGGACAACATGATCACCGACGCCGTACGCTGGAAAACGGGCGTGGACATTGCCATCTCCAACGGTTTCCGTTTCAGCACCCCGATCGTGCCCGACGAAACAGGAAAAGCACCGATCACTTACAGCGATGTATGGAACATGCTGCCTGTGAACGAGAATGTGAAGATCGGTAAAGCCACCGGCAAGCAGATACAGGACTGGATGGAAAAGGAACTGCACAACGTGTTCGCAGAGAAGCCGCTGGAGCGTTTCGGTGGCTGGGTGATCCGTTTCTCAGGTATGGAAATGACCTTTAACGCCAACGCCCCGAAAGGCCAGCGCGTGCAGTCGATTACGGTTGGCGGCCAACCGCTCGACCCGAACAGACTCTACACCATGGGCGCTTGTCTGCGTCGCGGGGAACCTGACCACATGCTCTGCCGCATGCCGAATGCCGTGGAGACCCAAGTGCTCGACTACACCATCCACGATGTGATAGAAGAGTACCTGAAAGAGAAGGGCACGGTAGCCCCTAAGACCGACGGCCGGGCCAAAGCACTCGACTTGCCAGCCCCGGTACTGTCGCAGCTGCCAAACGTGGACTATACCTTCAGATAAAAGCAGAGAGCTCAGGAGAAAATTTTCCTGAGCTCTTTTTTTAGATGTCTCAGACAAAGACACCCCTTCCATCTTACCCCCGGTCGTCAAAGTTTTATCTTGACTTTAACCGCTCGTGTGACAAATATCACATACTTCTGATTTGCAATAGCTTAACTTGATTCCTACTCACCTTAAACTTTTGTGCTGTTATGAATCTGAATCAAGAAAATGAAGTTGTCGGCTTTCTGCTGAAGATTTCCAATGTCGTTGGCTTAAGTGCGGTTGCGGTCATCCTGATGCTGGGCATCGTGATGTTTTTAGAGCTCACCGGCACAAAGGTCCGTTTACCAATCCTGACCGATACCAGCACGCCGTCTACAACTCAGGCAGTTCCTCCGCAGCCCGCAGAAGCCATGTGGCAGGCGCCTAGCCTTGCCTCCCTGCCCGCCACTCCCGAAGGCGATCAGATCCGGTATGGCCGCGAACTGGTGGCACACACGGCAAAGTATCTCGGTCCGGAGGGCAGCGTACTGCAGATCGCCAACGGCATGAATTGCCAGAACTGCCACCTGGACGCTGGCACAAAACCTTTCGGCAACAACTACTCCCTAGTAGCCTCCACCTATCCCAAGTTTCGAGCCCGTTCGGGCACCGAAGAAGACCAGACCAAACGGGTAACCGACTGCTTCGAGCGCAGCCTAAACGGGAAAGCACCTGAGCCGGACTCCAAAGAAATGCGGGCCATGGTGGCGTACATCAACTGGGTAGGTACGGGCGTCACGACAAATGAATCTCCCAAAGGTGCAGGCCTTGTCGAAATCGCCTTCCTTGACCGCGCCGCCAGTTCGGTATTGGGCAAAGCCATCTATGCACAGAAGTGCCAGGTATGCCATGGCGATAACGGACAGGGCATGAAATCAAGCGGCAACCCGGAATACATTTACCCACCGCTTTGGGGCGACGACAGCTACAACGACGGCGCCGGTCTGTACCGCGTATCCACCTTTGCCCGCTACGTGAAAGCCAACATGCCGCTGGGTGCTACGCACGACAGCCCGCTGCTCACCGACGAAGAAGCCTGGGACCTGGCCGCCTATGTAAACTCCATGCCGCGCCCGAAGAAAGACATCAGTCGGGACTGGCCGGATATTTCCAAAAAACCGATCGACCATCCCTTCGGTCCTTATGCCGATGGTTTCAGCGAAGCGCAGCACAAGTATGGCCCTTACCAACTGATCATAGAAGCCCGGAAAAAGTAATCGTGTATTTCCATGGAAAGGCCTGTTCTACTGGAACAGGCTTTTTGGTTTTAGAGCTGGCGAGACCGAAATAAACAGGACAAAATACAGGCTGTAAATTAATAGTTCGACTTCACTTGCTTCTTTGTGATTAGTAGTATATTTGCGGTTGCTTATGGCCATGATTCAGCCTAAATACCGCATTCTGAGACATTTGTTGATGTCGCTTGCTCTGCTTTGGGCCATCGTGCTCTCAAGCACTGCAACCTATGCCGCTGATACAGCCAAAGTAGCCCAAAGCAGTCTGGCAGGTCTAGCGCCAGACGAATCAGTTAGTACTGACAACGATCTGACAGGCTTACAGAAAGGGCTGCTCTACCTGGCCCAGGAAGGAACAACAGCTACTCTCACTTTTAGCTTTCAGCCTGCGGCCACTGTTAGCAAAACGCATACGATCTGGTTTGTAAGCCAGAAAGCCATCCCGCCTTATGCAGCGCGGGCTCCCGGCGACAACTTCTTTTGCCAGTTTTTCTACACTTCTAGTCAGCCCCAAGCTCCCTAGGCGGCTTATATTTCCCCATTCTTTCGGCAATACCCTACCCCAGCCAGAGTTCAAATACTTAGCCTGGAACCAACAGGTATAGCCAAGGCTGTTTCGCAGCCCCTTTCATCATTCTTAACTTCTATTTTGTTTGCTGCCAGCAATTGCAAAGCAGCTTTTGTGGCCCTTTACGATTAGTAAAGCGTCTCATCCCTCGTCGCACAGCAAAGTCTGCGAAGGGGTCATTCTATTTCTAAAATCATATTTAACATCACTGCAATCATGACTAGTATTGGAATATTTGCCTTCATCGGCAGCCTGGGAGGCGCAGAAGTAACCATCATCATATTTGCCATTTTGCTCCTGTTTGGTGCTAAGCGCATACCTGAACTTGCCCGTGGCATGGGCCGTGGCATCCGCGAGTTCAAAGATGCCACCAACGAGATCAAGAGTGAGCTCGACAAGTCCATCCAGGACAAGGATGAGAAGAAATAGCAGGCTGGCCCGGTAACAATAGCTCCTTTTTAGATGGACTTTATTTATTACGTGGCAGATTTTGTGCTGCACATCGACCAGCACCTGGTGCAACTGGTGCAGGAGTACCAGCAGTGGATCTACCTCATCCTGTTTCTTATTGTTTTCTGCGAAACTGGTCTAGTGGTGACGCCCTTCCTGCCGGGAGATTCGCTGCTGTTTGCACTCGGCGCTTTGGCTGCCATACCTGCTTCGGGCCTTAACCTGTTGCTGTTGATGGGGCTGCTGATCGTGGGCGCTATTCTGGGCGACTCCTTCAACTACTATGTGGGCAGCAAGATCGGAGGCCGCATATACCTGCGCGATTTCTGGTTTCTGCGCCGCACACACATCGACCAGACCCAGCGGTTCTACGAAAAGTATGGCGGACGCACGATCATTTACGCACGCTTTGTGCCGA
This sequence comes from Pontibacter sp. BAB1700, assembly GCF_000277005.1. NCBI lineage: Bacteria > Pseudomonadati > Bacteroidota > Cytophagia > Cytophagales > Hymenobacteraceae > Pontibacter > Pontibacter sp. BAB1700. The sequence continues at coordinate 39,372 of NZ_AKIS01000015.1, forward strand.
TCATCCGCACGTTCGCTCCTTTTGTGGCCGGGGTGGGCAAGATGAATTACAGGCGCTTTTTTAGCTTCAACATCATTGGAGCGATCGTATGGGTGGTGTTTTTTATGCTGATGGGCTACCTGTTTGGAAACCTGCCGGCAGTAAAGCGCCATTTTTCGCTCCTCATTCTGGCGATCATCGTGCTGTCGATGGCCCCTCCTATTGTGGCTGCCCTCAAAAACCGGCTGTCGAAAAAAAGCACCACTCAGATTTAATTACACAAAAAGCTTTAGACGATTAATTTATGAACAAGGCCTTTTTGCCACTTGGTAACCCTGATCTGTATCAGCATAGCCGCCATCCTCACTGTCCTGCAGCAGTATGAAGTCATCGCCCTGCCAGCGGAAGCACTCACCGTTATTCGCTGGGGCGGCACCGCCGTGCTGCTGCTCTACGGTTTGCAAAAGCGTAACCTCACCACCTGGATCCTGATCAGCATGGTGGTCGGTGCCCAGATAGGCTATGATTTTCCGCAGGTAGCCCAGCACCTGAACGTGCTGAGTAAGGTCTTCCTGAAGCTGATCAAAACGATCATTGCGCCGCTTATCTTCGCCACCCTGGTGGTAGGTATAGCCGGGCACGCCAACCTGAAGCAGATCGGCAGTATGGGCTGGAAAGCGATCCTGTACTTCGAAATCGTGACTACCTGGCCTTGTTCATCGGTCTGGCTGCCATCAACATCAGCAAAGCCGGCGAAGGCATCAACATGGCAGGTATAGCCGAGACTGAGGAGATTCAGGCACCAGCCAAGCAAACCTGGTCCGACATCATCCTGCACGTTTTCCCGGAGAACATTGCCAAGTCGGTTGCGGAGGGACAGGTACTGCAGATCGTGGTGTTCAGTGTGATCTTCGCCATCGGACTGGCCATGGTTACGGAGAAGAAGCGCAAGCCCATGCTCGACTTCTGCGAAAGCCTCTCTGAGACCATGTTCAAGTTCACCAACATCATCATGTACTTCGCCCCGATTGGTGTGGGTGCTGCTATTGCCTACACAGTGGGCCACATGGGCTTCGGTATCCTGGTGAACCTGTTCCAGCTGCTGGCTACACTGTATGTGGCGCTGCTGGCTTTTGTGCTGCTGGTGCTTTTACCGGTTGCCCTTATCGCCCGTATCCCAATCGTACGTTTCCTAAAGGCTATTTCCGGTCCGGTTTCCATTGCCTTTGCCACCACCAGCTCGGAGGCGGCCTTGCCTAGAGCCATGGAAGAAATGGAAAAACTGGGCGTGCCGCGCCGTATTGTGGCTTTTGTGATGCCGACCGGCTACAGCTTTAACCTCGACGGCACGACACTATACCTGGCGCTGGCCGCCGTGTTTGTGGCGCAGGCCGCAGGTATAGACCTGAGCTGGGAACAGCAGTTACTGATGGTGTTCACGCTGATGCTCACCAGCAAAGGCGTGGCCGGCGTGCCGCGTGCCTCACTCGTGATCCTGCTTGGTACGGTCGCCTCTTTTAACCTGCCGGTCTGGCCGCTGTTCGCCATTCTGGGTATAGACGAGCTCATGGACATGGCCCGTACTTCCATCAACGTGACCGGCAACTGTCTGGCAACGGCCGTGGTGGCCCGCTGGGAAGGTGAGTTTGATTTGCAGCCGGAAACAGGTCTGGTGGAGACAACCAATCCGGAGCTTTTAGAAAAGAAGCAGGAAGAAGTACCTGCATAGCGTCTTCATTCACAAACGCAACACCTTAAATTTTAAAATTCACGTTTTTTCAGATGACAAAGACGCAAAAAAAAGAGGCCGCACCTGGCGCCGCTTCAGCCTTATAAATTCAGGAAACGCTACAACCAGTTTGACCTTATCTTCCAGAAAGAGAAGAAGTTCCTTTACTTTATCGCCTTCTCGCTCTTCATGGCAGGTATGGTATACCCCTACCCGCACATTGCCATGTGGGTGGGCTTCGCCTTCGCGGGTTACTCGGCCATCGCCAACGACAGTATCCAGACCATCGGTACCTTTATCGTGTCCAACGAAGACAAAAAGTGGTACTGGCAGTGGCTGTTCATGGGACTTATCTTTCTGGGTACGGTGACTTACAGCTGGTATGCGTTCGACGGCGATGTGACCTACCAACGCCTGGCCACGCCGGGACTTGAAAAGGCGCCCGAAAGTTTCGTATACCTGCAGCTGGCCTCTCCCATTGTACTGCTGCTCCTGACGCGGTTCCGTATACCTGTCTCCACCACTTTCATGCTGCTCAGCGTGTTCACCGCAACCAGCGCCACGGTGCTCGGGATGATCAACAAAAGTCTGGCGGGCTATGTGCTGGCCTTTCTATCGGCCCTTGTCATCTACCTGCTGCTTTCCAAAGTGATCAAGCGCTTTATCAAAGGCGAGGCGCACGTGCTCTGGACGGTGGCGCAGTGGCTCATCAGCGGCTTTTTGTGGTACATCTGGCTGGTGCAGGACCTGGCGAACATTGCCGTATACCTGCCGCGTCAGTTGGGCGGCTTCGAGTTCCTGGCTTTTGCGGGTTTCATCTTCCTGGGACTTGGTTTCCTGTTCTACATGAAGGGTGACAAAATCCAGCACATTATCAACGAAAAATCTGAAGTGCGGGATGTGCGGAGTGCTACGATCATTGACCTGGTGTATGCCCTGATCCTCTATTATTTCAAGGAACTGAACAACATGCCGATGAGTACCACCTGGGTATTCGTGGGCTTGCTGGCGGGACGCGAACTGGGGATGCGCATCCGGGCGCAGGACTCTTCTGCGGCCTTTGGCAAAACCTTCCGACTGATCGGGAAAGATGTGTTGTCGGTGACCATCGGTTTGATCATTTCAGTTATTCTGGCTGTGGCCATCAATCCGGTGATGCAGCAGGAACTGCTGGACTTCTTCTTTAAATAAGCCGCCATTCTGTGCCTTACAGGCCATGTTCTTATGTTAGAAATACTTATTTATACCTTCCTGCTCAGCATCTCCCCATTCGGGGAGGCGCGGGCGGGTATACCTTACGCCGTGCTCAACGACATGCCTCTACTCTGGGCTTTTGTAGTCGGTCTTGTTGCTAATCTGCTTATTTTCCCCATGCTCGCCTGGCTCATCGAGACCTTCAACAGAAGACTCTGGCCGCATCGCACTTATAAAAAAGGCGTGATCAAGCTGGGGAGACGCGCCAAAAAAGGCGTGGGTGCCGACATACAGAAGTATGGTTTCTGGGGACTGATGGTCTTTGTGATGATCCCGTTGCCTGGCACAGGCGCCTACATGGGCACACTGGCGGCTTACTTTCTAAAGATCGAGCGCAACAAAGCCCTGTTGTCTGTGAGTATCGGGGTGTTTATTTCCTGCCTGATCATGCTGCCGGATCCTACCTGGGTAGTATGGGACTGAAGTCTTTTCCATAAATTGCTTTACCTTCGTATCCTCATACCATCACACAAAGGCAAGAACTTTTAAAATCAAATGCTGAACATACTTCTTTTACTGGCAGGCTTTGTCGCCTGATCTTTGGAGCCGACAAGCTTGTAGATGCCGCTTCCAGTCTGGCAAAAAAACTGGGTATACCTAACATTGTGATCGGCCTCACCATTGTGGCCTTCGGTACATCGGCGCCGGAGCTGGTAGTGAACGTGTTTGCGTCCATCAACAACAACACCGAAATGGTGCTCGGCAACGTGCTGGGAAGTAACATTTTCAACGTGCTGGCCATACTGGGCGTTTCCTCGGTCATCTACCCGCTTACGGTAAAGCGCAACACCACCTGGCTCGAAATACCACTGAGTTTGCTGGCTGCGGTCGCGGTTCTTTTTGTGGCCAACGACGTGTTCCTCGACAGTGCCGAGGCTAATCTGATCTCCCGTTCCGACGGACTCCTGCTGTTGCTTTTCTTCTGTATTTTCCTGGTCTACAACCTGATGATCGCGAAAGGCGGAAACGAGGATGATGAAGAAAGTGAAACCAAGGACTATACTTATCTGAAGGCGATCTTCTTTATTGCGCTCGGATTGGGCGGACTGATACTGGGCGGCAGACTGATCGTGACCAGTGCGGTAGGTATAGCGCAGGCCTTCGGTTTGTCGGAGCGCATTATCGGCCTTACCATCGTATCGGTAGGTACTTCCCTGCCGGAACTTGCCACATCGGTGGTAGCGGTGCGCAAGAAAAACGTAGACATCGCCATCGGCAACGTGGTGGGCTCCAATATCTTTAACATTTTCCTGATCCTGGGGGTGTCAACCGTCATCACGCCACTGCAGGTAAGCGCCGCTTCCTTCACCGACATCATCTTCAACATCGGTGCCGGTCTGCTGCTGTTCATCTTTATCTTCACGGGCAGAGGCCGACAACTTGCCCGCTGGGAGGGAGTTGTGTTCCTGCTGTTATACCTGGGGTACCTGGGCTTGCTGATTAGTCAGGAGTAAGTAAACAGCAAATTACTCTATTCCTGATAATTTGCTGCTTCCTATATTTGCCAGTTAGGAGACGTTGATTATTTACAATTAAAGTTATTAACATAGCATTATTGTTGCCCTTACCTGCGTAAAGTAGATCAACCTATATAATGTCTTGAAGACATGGATGAACTAGTTGAGTTTTTAAGCAAGCTTGATACATGCGAGTGCGATTTGGTAGTACTTACTTTCATCAGTGATGATCGTTTGTATTGCCGTTTCTTTCAGGGCGGTGTATATAAAGATCGTATGTTCGTCAATGATCCGGACATCATAGTTAAACTGCGTGCTGTATGTGGGGAAGGAGAAGAGATAGATACCGTTGGGATAAGCAAGCTACGGAAAGTGTTGTCAACTCAGGGCAGTGAACCTGCATAAATGTGATGGGCATTATAATCAGCACCTCTCTCAACCACTGCCAGCTTAAACTGCTAAAGACACTCCCATATAGGTAAAACCTTATATTTTTGCATTATTGAATTTTTCTAATGCAATAGCAAAACAATTCCCTCACACTGGTTTGCATTTGAAAGCCACATAGCTTATGTTTAAGCGCGTAATTTGCAATCAGGTCCTTAGTTTATGCTTGTAAGATAAAATATCATATATCATCTTACTTAAAGCAATTTTTGGACTATATGCAGGTTGCATTATAAATGTGAAGACCAGTTATCACATAAAAAAACGGGGTAAGGCCGAAAAACCACAGGAGTAGGAAATCTATACCAAATTATTTCATGAAACGAAATCCCCTTACTTGATGTTGCTGCTGCTTTTTGTAGTGACTTTGAGTAGCTGTGACAAATGTGACGGAGAGAAGCCGAGAGCGAGAATCATCAACAATGGTTCCGATGTAGCGAGTGTCCAGATTAAAACATCCGGCGGCAGTACCGAGAACCTTAACAATGTACCCAAAGGCGCAACATCAGATTTCAGAAGCTACAATGCAGGCTCGGTTACCTTCACCGTAACGGTAGATAAGGTGGAGTATGTGGAGAACGTACCGATGAGCGAGTGTTACGAATATGATATCGCCATTGATGCCAACAATAACATTACTACTGTCGCAAGAGACAGGAATGAATAAGCAATAGCAAACACGGGGCAACCTAACGATACACAGAGGCCCTTCGTAGAACATGTAATTTCCCAGTGAAGAAAAGCTTGGCACCGTAGGGTGCCAGGCTTTTTTGTTTCTGCCTAACCTATGATGTGATACCTAAAGCAGTGAAAACCAACACTGGCACCGCTACCCGCTAAACCAGTACCTGGGAGGGTGAAATGAAAAAGGCCAAGGATGGGGTATTTGGGCTTGCTGATTAGTCAGGAGTAAGATTTAGCCTGAGTTGTGAAAAGAAAAGGCCCTCTTCCGATTATGGAGGAGGGCCTTTTGTATACCTGCATTCAAGAGAGTTTATTTCACCAGGTAATCATACGTGATTCGTTCAACAACTCCTGATTTGTAGGTTCTGGTGGAAGCCGTAGGGTAGCCGTCCTGGTTATAGGTATAGGTACTTGTAAAGCTGTTGTCCACGGCACCGGAATAAGTTGTTATAACCTCAAAAGCAGTGACGTTGTGCTCCGTGATCAGGCTTTCGATGGAGATCTCCGAGCTGATGGAATTCATGGAAACATGGTCAGGGTAGAAAGGCGTTGGTCTGTTTCGGTCATCTGTTGTTGTGATGGCTTCCTGGTATATCTGGCCTGAAGCTGAAGTACGTCGCAGGCTCACCTGGTTGGCTTTTCCGTAAGACAGCGTCAGGATTTCCTGCAAATTCTCTTCCAGCACCTCTCCGGCGTAGGTTTTCTGCTCTGTCAGTCTGCCAAGCGTGTTAAATTTGTTGAGGTGTACGATAGGGGTTTCACCTTCAACGAGCACGCGCACCATAGATGGGAGGTTATTGTTGCCTTCATATGACAAGCGCACGTCTCGGCCTGTCTGATCTCGTACCAGCGTCAGTCTGCCTCTATCGTCGTGCTCCATAATGGAACCAAGATTGGTCGACTCTGCCCCTCTTTTCGACATGGCGTCTATTCTGCTCAGCCTGTTATCCTTGTCATAGATATAGTCCCAGTTAATGGTCTTTGTGGTGCCATCGGCCAGACTTATATCCGAAGTCTTTTTGTAGAGCAGGTATTTTTTTATTGGCTCAGGCTCCGGGCGTGGGCTGTCTTTTTCGGAGCAGGACACCAACAAAAACAACACGGCAAGGGTGTAGAGCAGTTTTGTTTTCATGGGATTAAAATTTTGGATTGAATAAAAAACATATCCTGACAAACATAACAAATTATACTATTAGTTCTAGTTATCTATAAATCACACTCCCCTCATGCTCAACCCAATTAGCGTCTAATTGCACCTGGCGGACTGTCTGTGACTTAACCGGATCAGCTGATCATCTACAGGAAAGTGCTATTGGTATAGGCTATGTTAACTTTCATCAAATAAAAAGGCCCTCTTCCGGTTTTGGAGGAGGGCCTTTACTATATCTGATCGTGATTATTTCACTGAATAGGTATTGGTGATCTTTTCAATGGAACCTTCATGGAAAGTTTTAATACAGCTTATTGGGTAGCCGCCATCATTGTAGGTATACTCTGAAGCGTAACTTACTCCCGCTTTATTTTTTACGCTGGCATCATTCCTATTCGTGTAAATTAATTCATTACTCAAAATATTATTCTTGGTGATTATGCTCTCCGAGTGCATCTCGGCAGCAAAGAAACTAGAGGCAATCTGATGTGGCAATATAGGAAGTTCTCTCTTTTTAGCATCAGTGATTATAGTATAGTTTCTAATCTGATCTAAAGCTGAGGTACCAGTAACTTTTATTTGGTTCTCATTGATATAAGTAACCAGCATATTACTACTATTATTCTCCTCATATACTTGGTGTTCTTTCAAGCCAAATACATGTAAGATGGGCGCTTGCGACAGGAAGCAACTTAGGAGGAAATACGCCAAGGTATATCAAAACGGCATGCTTCGAAACCTTCCCCTTCCCCGCCG
>NZ_AKIS01000016.1:0-24612 GCF_000277005.1 Pontibacter sp. BAB1700
ATGGCGGCTATGGCGCCGGTGAGCACCTCTTCCCATCCCGAACAGAGAAGTTAAGCCCGGCTGCGCCGATGGTACTGGGGTCACACCCGGGAGAGTAGGTGGCCGCCAACCCCAACAACGCACGGCCCCTGATTCGCAAGAGTCAGGGGCCGTACGCGTTTAATACCCCCCCCGCAATGAAGGGAAGGCAGCAAGCAGGGCTTAAAGCACAAGAGGCCGGGAGAAGTAAAGTGCAGGAGAGTAGAGGACTAAGCGTAGAATCCTATTATATTTCCTTTCATAGGATCAGATTATGTTAGAAAGCGTATGGTAATGTTCGGCTGGTGCGTTGTATATTACAAACATCCTCTCTAACTTGTTGACATGGCATTCCTCTATCCTTCTTTTCTATGGGCTCTTGCAGCGATCGCTATTCCGATCGTATTACACCTCATACAGTTACGGCGAGCAAAACGGGTAGAATTCAGCAATGTTAAGTTTATCCAGGTTTCCAAAGATCTTACGGCTAGTCAGCGAAATCTGAAGGAATTACTTATTCTAGCTGCCCGTATTCTGTTCATTACCTTTCTGGTATTAGCATTCGCACAACCTTTTCTACCTGCCTCAGAAACGGTGCGCCCTATCGACTCTTCTCAGGTAACGATTGCGCTGGATAATTCATTGAGTATGCAGAACCTTCATGCAGAAGATGATCTGACACTATTGACTGTAGCTGCTGATCAGGCCAAAAAGGTTTTGGATATTTTCCCCTCTACAACAGCTATCAGCATCAATACTAATTCAAATTATAACAGAGCAGTAACAATGGGTACAAATGATGCTGTGAATGAGCTTGATCAGTTATCCCATTCCACCAGGCCTTTTGTGAGTCAACAGGTGATGAGTGCCAGCCAGGTAGCTGCTGAGCATGTGTTTCTGTTCTCTGATTTCCAGAAGTCATACTTCGAGCCCTCTTTGCTGAGTCGTGTTGACAGTAACCGAGTTTATCATCTTGTACCGCTCAAAGCTGCAGGTACTTCCAATGTATTTGTAGATTCAGTATACCTGGCTGATGAGTTTGTTCGACCTGGTACAGAGGGCACTTTATATGTCAGGCTTTATAATGCGGGGGATAAGACCATTGCTGATTGTCCTGTTAAATTAGTGATTGACAATGTGCAGCTTGCAACTTTAAGTATCGATCTGCCACCAAAGCAGATTACGGAAACAGCGATTAATTTCACAATAAGAGGCGAGGGAAGTAAGCGTGCCTGGGTAGAAGTAGAGGACTATCCAGTGGAGTTTGATAATCTTTATTATTTTGTTCTTCAACCTTCCGGCCGACTGTCAATCACTGAAATCAGTGGAAATGAAGCAAGCCCTCTGCAACGGTTATACCAGAACGAGCCATTATTCCAAATTCAGCGCTTCTCCCCTAATAATATTGATTATGCCGTCTCAATAGTTCTGACATTATCATACTTCAGGGGGTAGATGAAATACCAGCTGCGCTTGTTTCTACACTTGATACATATGTTAAGTCTGGCGGAACACTAGCTATAGTTCCCCCATCAACTGAGCGTAGTAGCTCTTATGTTACATTGATGCAATCGCTTTCTATACCTGCCAGTTTAAACGCCGGTAGCAGCACAAAGACATCACTTGCTATTCCCGACCGTGATAATCCTTTTTTTAAAACCATATTTGCGGACTATGACCCAAAAATGCAGATGCCTGCTTCTGTTAGAAAATTGGTATGGTCACGTTCCTCTGAGGATATTCTGAAATATAGAGGTGGTGCGCCCTATTTGTCACGTTTCGACAGAGGACAGGGGAAGGTATACCTGATGGCGGCTCCCTTGCTGCCCGAGCAGAATGAACTAGTTAATCATGCACTCTTTGTGCCGGTGATGTACCGTTTAGCGATCAGCAGTTATAAGCAGGAGCAGCAGATTGCTTATCGTTTGCAGAATATGGCAATCACAGTTCCTATTCAAAAGCAGGTAGGAGGTGAGAACATTTTTAAATTGGTGAAGGACAGTACTGTTTTCATACCGGAGCAGCAGGTCAGAGGTGGGCGCTTGGTATTTAATGTGCCGCCTGATCTAGATGAAGCTGGTTTTTATGAGCTGCAACATCAGGGAGAGGTAGTGAGTAGCTTCGCTTTCAACTTTGATAAACAGGAGTCTGTGCTTGATCAGTATAGCCCTGCAGAATTGCGGGGTTTCCTGCCCGAAGGACAGCGGCATGTGCATGTTTATGACTACAGCGATACCTTCTCTTTGAAGAGCGAATTCGAAAAACGATTTTTTGGCGTCACCCTTTGGAAATATTGCCTATTATTGTGTCTGATTTTCTTGATGGCAGAAATAGCTCTAATCAGATTCCTCTAACATGAAACTTCTTCTCAAAGCAGTCCGCATCTACGATCCCTCATCAATTTTTCATCTTCAGCAACAAAATATACTTATTGATAACGGCCTGATCACCTCAATAGGAGGAAATGATCAGCAGGCAGACCAGACGATCGAGATGGAAGGTCTTTGTGTGTCTCCGGGCTGGGTTGACTTGTACGCACAGGTCGGTGAGCCGGGGCTGGAGCACAAGGAAGACCTGGAGTCGCTGGGTGAGGCTGCAGCCGCTGGTGGTTTCACGGATGTGCTGTGCATGCCTAATGTGCAACCTGTCGTGCAAACCAAAGGTTCTATCAATTTTATAAAGGCCAAGTCTGCTGGCCTTCCTGTTAATTTAATGCCGACTGGTGCTGTGACAGTTGATACACAAGGCAAGGAGCTGACGGAGATGATCGACCTGCAGCGTGCGGGGGCCGTAGCTTTTAGCGATGGTGCTAAGCCACTGCAGGGAGCTGAAGTGATCGTGAAAGCTCTGCAATATCTGCAGCCTTTTGATGGCGTGCTGATAAACCGACCGGAACATACCCGTCTGACGGAGTACGGGCAGGTGCATGAAGGCATTGTGAGCACACAGCTAGGTATGAAAGGTATACCTGCCCTGGCTGAGGAGGTAATGGTGACACGCGACCTGCAGCTGCTGGAATACACGGGAGGGCGACTGCATTTCTCGCTTATTTCTACAGCCGCCGCCGTGGAGGCGATACGTGCCGCTAAGGCCAAAGGCTTGCATGTAAGCTGTGATGTGGCTAGTTACCAGGTTGCCTATACCGATCATACCATGGTACCCTTCGATACTAATTATAAAGTATCCCCTCCTTTCAGAAGCGAAGCCGACAAAGAAGCAATATTGCAGGGACTTGCCGATGGCACCATTGATGCCATCGTATCCGGGCACCAGCCACAGGACACTGAAAGTAAGAAGCTGGAGTTTGACCTGGCGGACTTTGGAATCATCAACCTCGAAACAGCCTTTGCCGTGGCCAATACGACGATGTGCGATACGCTGCCGCTGGAGCAATTGATTGATAAGTTTACCACCGCTCCCCGTCAGATACTGCAGATGCCGGCATTTGGTATAGCTGAAGGAGCACCAGCCTGCCTCACACTTTTTCATCCGGAACTAAAATGGACTCCGTCGGCAGCAGGAACCCGGTCCAAATCTAAAAATTCCCCTTTCCTGGGACGTGAGCTTACAGGCAAGGTTATTGGCCTGGTCAACAAAGGGCAGGTAGTACTTAATCATTCTTTTTAATATCTTTATAGCTATATTTTTGTCAGCGGTATTGCTGACGCTGAATAAGCACATAACAAATGCTGAATCAAACGATTGTAAGGGTGGGGGTACGTTATGGCGTACTGTGCGGATTGGCTTCTTTTGTGATCATACTAGCCTTGCACCTGATGGGCTATAACGCATTGGGAGATGCGGGGCGCTGGAGTTACCTACCCTTGCCGATATTTATCTTCATGGGCCTGCGTTATTTCAAGCAGTTTCACGATGCTGAGGTTGGTTTCTGGAGAGGGGTTCGCGTGAGTCTGTCGGTTACATTCTATACTGCGTTGAGTGCTGCCATGCTGCTATACCTGATGCTATACCTGGCAGGGCCTGAGATCATTCAGCAACATGTAGTAGAGCTGAGAGCATTGCTTGACCAGAGCCGGGAGGCACAGATCAAGTTATTGGGCGAAGCAAACTTTGAGCAAGCTTACAAGGAACTCGACAACCTGTCACCGAGTATGCTGGCCACACATGATTTTTTGGGGAGGATGTTAGTAGGGGCGATGTTTTCTGTAGTGGCAGCTGTATTTTTCAGAAAGTAAATCATCTTCACATAAATCTCTCTAATCATGACTGAAACCCAACCCTCTGTATCTTCTGTAGCGCTCAAGTATGGCTTCATCGGCGCACTGGTATCTGTTGTATTTACTGCAGTTCTGCTAATAACCGGCGTTAATGTAAGCGGTTGGGTAGGCTCCTTGGGCTACCTTATCCTGATTGCTTTTATGGTCATTGCCATGAAGGAGTACAAAAAGCAGAATTACGGCTACATGTCCTATGGTCAGGGCCTCGGTATAGGTACCCTGGTATCACTGGCCTTCGGTGTGTTGGGGGGGGTGTTTATGTTCATTTATACCTCATTTGTTGATACCGAATATACTTCCAATATGATGGATAAGCAGCGTATTGAGCTGGAAGAAAGAGGTATGAGCGATGAGCAGATTGAGCAGGCTATTTCCATGGGAGAATCTTTCTCCAGCCCGATGATGATGATCGTTTGGTCTATCGTAGGATACCTGTTCATCGGTTTCCTGATTTCGCTTATCGTAGCAGCCGTGATGAAGAACAAGCGTCCGGAGTTTGAATAAAAAGCATGCAATACCCTTATGATATATCAGTGGTGGTTCCTCTTTTGAACGAAGAGGAATCGCTGCCTGAACTGGTCCGCTGGATCAAGCGTGTGATGCACGCACATAGTTTTACTTATGAAATCATCCTGGTGGACGACGGCAGCACCGACCGATCCTGGGATGTTATCACAGAACTCAGCGCCGAAGACAATACTGTCAAAGGCATCAGTTTTAACCGAAATTACGGCAAGTCTGCCGCTCTGAACGAGGGTTTTAAGCGCTGTAGCGGCGAAGTGGTCATCACCATGGATGCCGACTTGCAGGACAGCCCGGAGGAAATCCCAGCCCTGTATGACATGATCAAGCACCAGCGCTTTGATCTTGTGTCGGGCTGGAAACAGAAGCGATTTGATCCGGTAAGCAAAACCATTCCTACTAAACTGTTTAATGCAGCTACCCGCGGCCTTTCCGGCATTAAGCTACACGATTTCAACTGCGGACTCAAAGCCTATCGTCAGTTGCTCGTGAAGAGCATCGAAGTACATGGCGAAATGCACCGTTACATACCTGTTATCGCCAAATGGCACGGCTTCACGCGCATTGGCGAAAAAGTGGTGCAGCACCAGGAGCGTAAGTATGGCACGACAAAGTTCGGGCTCGAACGATTCGTGTACGGCTTCCTGGACCTGCTCTCCATTACGTTTGTGAGTCGCTTCAAAAAGCGCCCAATGCACTTTTTTGGTACATTCGGCACCCTGTCTTTCTTTGTGGGCTTGGGTATTACGCTGTGGCTGATCATTCAGAAAGTATTTAGCCTGTATCCGGATGGGCGCGTACGTGACGTGGTAGATCAGCCCTGTTCTATCTCTCGCTGGTGGCGGTGATTCTGGGTGTACAGCTTTTCCTGGCTGGTTTCCTGGCCGAAATGATCTCTATGACTTCCAGTAAAAAGAATGAGTACCTGATCCGTGACCGGGCAGGTTTGATCAAGAAATAATGGCAGGGAGGCGCATTGTGATCGTGGGACCTGCGCACCCTTTGCGGGGTGGGGGCATGTCTACATTCAACGAGCGCCTGGCAATGGCATTTCAGGAGGCTGGTGACGAAGTGGAGATCGTTTCGTTCAGCCTGCAGTATCCTTCCTTTCTGTTTCCCGGCAAAAGCCAGTTTACCAATGAGCCTGCTCCGAAGGGCATCACCATTAAAGCGCTGATCAACTCCGTCAATCCCATCAGTTGGGTGCGTGCAGGGAACTACATCAGTAGCCAGAGGCCAGATCTGGTTATTTTCAGGTATTGGCTGCCTTTTATGGGTCCTGCTCTGGGCACCATTGCCCGCCTGGTTAAGCGCAACAGGTATAGCCGTATCCTGGCCATTACCGACAACGTGATTCCGCACGAGAAGCGACCAGGCGATGTTCCGTTTACAAAATACTTTTTTGAGCGCCTGTCATGGCTTCCTGACCATGTCGCGGGCCGTGCAGCAAGACTTGCAGCGTTTTGAGCCAAACAAACTCAACATATACCTGCCACATCCCCTTTACGACAATTTCGGGTCAGCCGAAAGCAAAGCAGAGGCCTGTGCCGCACTCGGGCTGGATACCAATTTTAAATATCTCTTGTTTTTTGGTTTTATTCGGGCTTATAAAGGGCTCGACTTACTGCTTGAAGCCATGGCTATACCTGCACTGCAGGCCATACCTGATCTTAAACTGCTGATCGCCGGGGAGTTTTATGAAGATGCCAAGCCCTACCGCGACCTGATCGAAAAACATGGGCTGCAGGACCGGCTGGTACTGCGGACAGACTTCATCCCGAATGCCGAAGTCCGCCATTACTTCTGCGCTGCCGATCTGGTGGTTCAGCCTTATAAGCATGCCACCCAAAGCGGCGTAACACAGGTTGCTTACCATTTTGATAAGCCGATGGTGGTGACAAATGTAGGTGGCCTTTCAGAGTTGGTGCCCCATGGAGAGGTAGGGTATGTAGTAGCGCCACAACCAAAAGAGATCGCAGCTGCTATAATTGATTTCTATACCTCAGGCAAAGCGCATGTATACGCGCAGCAGATCAAAACCTATAAGTTGCGTTTCAGTTGGAGTCAGTTCGTGAAAGCAGTGTATGAGCTGGCAGATAAGGTATAGCTTTATCGCCTGTGCTGTATCAATAAAAATTATGCTAACCTGAGGATTACAGATCACCGGATTTGGCTAAATGAAATTAATACAAATTAGGTAATTGCCTGTACCAAAGCCTGTAATACTATACCTACTCTGTGGCAAAATGATTTAGGCCGGTTTAACGGACACGTGCTAAGAATTATTGAACCGCCTACGATTAAGGACTTTTGGTGTTTGATGATAAGACTGAGTTGGGCAAGGTTTAAGTTATATTTCAGGGTGATGGTTTTGCCCAACTGTATGATAATATACTGTAATATTTTTTGAAATAATTTATCTGCAAGCTTGTCATAACATCAAATATACTTTATATTTAATGTCGATTTAAGTTGCAAAGCAACCTTTGATTTGATATGCGCAAAAGCCCTGCTTACCTGGTTTTCATCCTTTTAATGCCCTTTCTGCCCTTTGCTGCCATTGCCCAAGCTGACAGCAGTTTTGTAGACAATGCAGTTTCGAATGCGCTGCAGCAATACCGCACTGCAGTTGGTGTGCACGCCCATTTGTACAACGGCCCGGAGTATCATGTGCCTGTCAAGACTTACGTGGAAGGGCACCAATTCTACCTGGATAAGATCTACCAGAACGGAACCGTAAAGTATGACGGTGCCTGGTTTGAGGATGTGCCGATGCTGTACGACCTGGTACAGGACGAACTCCTGATTGTCAACCATGGAAGCGGGCAGCCTCAACGGCTTGTGAAAAACCGGGTGGAGGCCTTCAAACTGCACGGGCATACCTTTGTGAAGTTGCAGCCAGACACCACGACCAGCTCAGTAATTCGTCCGGGCTTTTATGATCTGCTTTACAGCGGAGAGGTGCAGGTGTTGATGAAGCGCGAAAAGACCCTGTTTGAAAGGGCTAGCACAGACGGTCTGGAGGGTGAGTACAGGGATGCTAGTAAATTCTACCTGGTGAAGGATGGCGTGTACCATCCGGTCAGTAACAAGCGCTCGGTGATGCGTGTGCTGCAAGACCAGAAAAAGCCGCTGAAGAAGTATGCCAGCGCGAATAGACTTCGCTTCGGTAAAGAGCGGGAATATGCAATCGTGAAAACCGCGGAGCACTACGATTCGCTCAAACGATAAAGTGGCACACTTCCGATCTATCTAAAAATCTGTTTAAGCTCTCCCCCTTTTTTATGACCCATTTCTACAGAGCACTCTTGCTGGTATTGTTGTGCTGTATGACCTTGACGGTGCCGGTGCATGCCCAACAGCGGAACGAGTCCCCGCTTATAAGCGGATCATTCCGCAACATGACGTTTCAGGATTTTGTACAGCGGCTGGAAACCAGGCTACCCTACAAATTTTACTACGAGCAGGCTGTGGCCGATAGCCTGATGGTAAATCTGGAGGTAGAGGGCGAACCGCTCAACCAGGTGCTCGCTCAAATACTGAAAGGCACGGACTATAAATTTGCCATCACGGAACAGCGGCAGGTTTTTATCACGCGGCAAAACCCGATCATGACGAACCTGCCTTCCAATTTCTTCAAGGACGAAGAAGAGGCAAAACGGAACAGCCAAATGGCCACGCCAGCCTACCTGCCGCAGCAGCAGGATAACAAGAAGAGGATACAGTCAGAAATCAAGCTATATGAAATAGGCACGCCTAATGGAAGCAAAACAGGTAAAGCAAACCTGGCCGGAACCCTGCGCGATGCCAACACAGGCGAGCCAATCATTGGAGCCCATATTTACATTGAATCTCCGTCCATTGGCACCGCATCCGATCAGTATGGCTACTACTCCCTTTCGCTCCCGGTGGGCCGTCACGAGCTGAACATTCGCGCAGTAGGGTTAAAGAACACCAAGCGTCAGGTCATACTGCACAGTGACGGCAAGCTGGATATTGAAGTAGAAGAAGATATCCGTTCTCTGAAAGAAGTACTGGTGGAAGCCGAAAAAGACCGCAATGTTACGGGCCTGCAGATGGGTATGGAACGCCTTGATATCCGAACGATCAGGCAAGTCCCGACGGCTTTTGGTGAAACCGACATCCTGCGTGTGGTGCTGACGCTGCCTGGCGTGAAATCAGTGGGCGAGGGTGCTACAGGTATGAACGTACGCGGTGGCTCCACTGACCAGAACCTGATTCTGCTCAACGATGCCACCATCTATAACCCATCACACCTGTTTGGTTTCTTCTCCGCTTTCAACCCGGACGTGATCAAGTCGGTGGAACTCTACAAAAGTGCCGTACCAGCCCGCTATGGCGGACGACTGTCCTCAGTGCTGGAGGTGACATCCAGAGAGGGTAACAAAAAGCAGTTTAGCGGAACAGGCGGCATCGGTCTGCTCACAAGCCGTCTCACACTGGAAGGGCCAATCATCAAAGACAAAACCTCGATCCTGGTGGGAGGGCGCTCTACCTACTCTGACTGGCTGCTCAAAAAGATTCCGAATAAGTCGTTCAGCAACAGTGAGGCTTCATTCTATGACGTGAACACGCACATCAGTCACGAGATCAACGAGAAGAACAGCCTGTACCTGACCGGTTATATGAGCAAAGACCGCTTCAAACTGGCTGCTGACACCCTTTACCGTTTCCAGAACCAGAACGCCAGCCTCAAGTGGAAGCACAACTTCCATAACAAGCTATACAGCGTGGTGACCGGAACATACAGCCACTACGGCTACGATATTTCAAACGAGGAGAATGCCGCGAACGCTGCTAAAATGGATTTTGGCATCAGCCAGACAGGTATGCAGATAGACTTCAACTACTTCCCTGATTCTAAACATACCCTGGACTTCGGTGCCAGCGCTATTCGCTACGAGGTGAACCCGGGTAGCCTGGTGCCAAACCACGCAGAGTCATTGATCAAGGCAGATAAGTTGCAGCAGGAGAAAGCCATTGAAAGTGCCTTGTACCTTTCTGATCGTTATGATATTAATCAGAACCTTTCGATTTCAGCTGGTTTACGCTACTCTTTCTTCACGGCACTTGGCCAGCGAGATGTGCTGCAGTATGCGCCAGGTATGCCAAAGACATTGGGGACAATCGTCGACACGGTAGCTTATGGCAATGGAAAATCGATCGCGACCTACCACGGACCTGAGTTCAGGCTTTCGGCCCGTTACGTGCTGTCAGGCAACTCATCAGTGAAGGTGAGCTTCAACAGGCTGCGCCAGTACGTGCACATGCTCTCCAACACGGCTACTATGGCCCCAACTGATACCTGGAAGCTAAGCGACAGCAACATCAAGCCACAGGTAGGCGATCAGGTGGCGATTGGCTACTACCGCAACCTGCGCGCCAATACCATCGAGTTTTCAGCGGAGGCTTACTACAAGTGGATGCAGGACTTCCTGGATTACAGAAGCGGCGCCAGCATCATCATGAATCACCACATCGAGACGGATGTAGCCAATGCCGAGGGCAAGGCTTATGGCGTGGAACTGATGCTCAAGAAAGCGACAGGTAAACTCAACGGCTGGGTAAGCTATACCTACTCCCGCACCATGGTGCGCCTGGATGATCCTGCTGTGTCAGAAGTGATCAACAGAGGGGAGTGGTATGCGAGTAACTTTGACAAGCCGCACGACCTGACCATGATCAGCAACTACCGCTTCAGTCAGCGTTTCAGCACGTCGGTAAACTTTACCTACAGCACCGGTCGTCCTATTACGCTGCCGCTGGGCAAATACTACGATGGTGCTTCACACCGCATCCTGTACTCAGACCGCAACCAGTACCGCATCCCGGACTACTACCGCGTAGACCTGGCTCTGAACATAGAGGGTAACCATAAGATTGCAAAGCTGGCGCACAGTTCCTGGACCGTGGCAGTATACAACCTGACAGGTCGTAAAAACCCTTACTCTGTTTATTTCAAATCACAGAAAGGACAGATCAGAGGGTACAAAATGTCCATCTTCGGGCATCCAATTCCTACTATCACCTATAATTTTAAGTTTTAATTGCCATGAAGATCCGGAACTGGAAAAACCCAATTGTCTGGCTTGTGATGCTCCTGGTGAGCGGTTGCGTAGAACCATATTTTCCTGAAGTACTGGAGTCGCCTAGCAGCTTTCTGGTGGTCAATGGCTTCCTGAACGCAAACGGGCGCACCAGCATACAACTGTTGCGAAGCCAAAGCCTCAACGATACAGAAGCTCCACCTGCAGAAGAAAGCGCCACAGTGGTGGTAGAGTCAGAGAGCGGCGAGCGCTACGGGCTGCATGAAATAGGTTATGGTACTTACATGCACCCTAACCTGCAACTGAGAACCGATATGAAGTACCGGCTGTACATCCGTACGAAGAGCGGGCAGGAATATGCGTCGGATTATGTAGAGGTAAAACCTGCGCCCGCTATCGACAACGTGCATTGGAAAGCGGTAAATGGAGAAGTTAAGGTGTATGTGAATACGCACGATGCCAATAATAATACACATTATTATAAGTGGGAGTATGAGCAAACCTGGCAATTCAGAACCGCTTTCTACTCTGTTTTCAGATACGAAAATGAGGAAGTTGTTCAGCGCACACCAAGCGACAGTCCAATCTATATTTGTTGGAAATCAGAAAACTCAACTACTATTGAAGTAGGGTCATCGGTGAAATTGAATGAGGACAGAATCAACGACTATAACATACTTTCGATACCTTATAATTCGGAGAAGGTTAGTATGAAGAATAGCATCCTGATAAAGCAATATGCACTGACCCGGGAAGCGTTTGAGTACCTGGAACTACTGAAGAAGAACACAGAAAGCATTGGGACGCTCTTTGATCCGCTGCCATCTCAGTTGACCAGCAACATCCGCAGCCTGTCTAACCCTAATGAAACAGTGATAGGCTATATGACGGCCACTACCATGTCGACTAAGCGAATATTTGTAGACAGCCGTGATCTTCCGCGTGACTGGCGCTTGTACAATCCGACCTGTGAGCTTGATACCGTTATGAACGGCATGTTGAAGGAGCGATTTGAAGGAGGTTCGCTGGTGCCTGTTGACGCGATATATGGTATGTCACCGGACCCGATTGGTTATACTGCTGCATTACGCCCCTGCGTGGACTGCACTATGCAGGGCACCAATGTTAAACCAGCTTTTTGGGAATAAATGCCATACCTGAAACAAAAGCCCGAAATGATGATCAACTCTGAACATAATCAACCTCAGCCTGGCATGAAAAGGTATGCGCTGCGCACCTTGCTCTGCTTTGCGCTGGGAATAGCAGGTATAGGAACTGTAAATGCCCAGTCTGGTCAGGTTAACGAGGCGGTCAACAGTCTGCAGAAGCACCGGCAGGCATCGCTGCAAGAGAAGCTATACCTGCACATCGACAGACCCGTGTATGCCTGTGGCGATGAAATGTGGTTTAAGGTATACAACGTAGACGGAAGCCTGCACCGCCCCCTGGATATGAGCAAGGTGACGTATGTGGAGTTGCTGGATGCGGACCAGAAGCCTGCCCTGCAAGCCAAGGTAGCCATGAAGGATGGGGCTGGCAGTGGCTATTTGCAACTGCCCACCACGCTGAAATCTGGCAACTACACAGTGCGGGCCTATACCAGCTGGATGAAAAACTTCGATCCGGAGTTCTACTTTCAGCAGCAGGTAACCATCATCAATACCTTCGAGCAGTTGCCGAAGCTGGAGGCGCCAAAAGCAAAGGGCTATACCTTGCAGTTTTTCCCGGAAGGCGGGAGTTTGCTTGCAGGTGTGGCCAGCCAGGTTGCCTTTAAAGTAACAGAAAGTCAGAGCGGCAAAGGAACTGCGCTGGTTGGCCAAGTTTACGACCAGGCCGGAAATGAAGTAGCAACGTTTACGCCGCACAAGTTTGGCATAGGCCGTTTCACCTTTACCCCAGAGCAGGGCAAGCGCTACACTGCCAAACTCCAGCTGCCTGATGGAAGTACTCTGGAACAGGCCTTGCCGCAGGTACACGAGCGTGGCTATACCTTACAACTGGCAGATACTACTACTAACTATGTGCATATTGCGGTACATTCGGTAGGCAAACCAGATGAAAATGTATACCTACTGGGGCATACCCGTCAGCAGGTGGTCAGCTCAGAAAGGGCGCTGCTGCAAAACGGCAAGTATGTGTTCAGGATAAATAAAGCTGACCTGGCAGACGGCATTACGCACTTCACTGTATTCAACACAGCTGGGCAGCCGGTAAGTGAGCGCCTGTACTTCAAGAACCCTTCAAAAGAACTAGCCTTACAGGTTGCTGCGTCACAGTCGCAATATAGTCTGCGCGATAAGGTAAGCCTGGAGCTGCAGGCCTCTTCACAGGCCCCGGCAAATCTGTCGCTGGCGGTGTACAAGCTGGACTCGCTGCAAATGCAGCCTCAGGCGCACATTGCCAGCTACATCTGGTTGGAGTCCGATCTGAAAGGATCCATCGAGAACCCTGGCTATTACTTCTCCAAAGAGGGGCAGGCAGACCGGCTGGGTATGGATAACCTGATGCTAACTCATGGCTGGAGCCGCTTCACATGGAATGAAATACTGGAAAAGGAACCGGCTAAGCATACTTTTTTGCCTGAAAACCATGGACATCTGCTCTTTGGTAAGGTAACGCATAAGAGTTCGGGACAGGCTGCTCCGGGTATCATGACTTACCTGGCGTCACCGGGCAAGCCGATTCGTTTTTACAATGCCAGCAGCAACGCCGATGGCAGACTGATGTTTGAGCTGAAGGACTTCTATGGCAATAAGGATGTTGTGCTGCAAACTGATTTCACAAAGGACAGTACCTATCACTTTGAGCTGTTCAGTCCTTTCTCTTCACGCTATACCTCCAGGACGTCATCTACGCTTCAGCTTGCTGAGTCAAGAGAAGGGGACATCAGAGAGCGCCACATGCAGGTGCAGGTGGAGCATGCTTACTACGGGGCGCATCGCAATAAATTCCACACGCCAGGCATAGACAGTACCGCTTTTTATGGCCAGCCATCGGAGCGTTACCTGCTCGATGACTACAAGCGCTTTAAAGTAATGGAGGAAGTGATGCGGGAGTATGTACAGGGTGTACAGGTGCGCTTGAGAGGCCGTAGTTTCCACTTCATGGTCCTGAACCGCCCCTACAAGTCTATTTTCCGCCAGAACCGATGGTGCTCCTGGATGGCGTTCCGGTATTCAACATTGACAAGATCATGGCTTTTGATCCGCTGAAGGTCAAGCAGCTGGATGTGATTGCGAGCCGTTTCTTCCACGGTCCGCTGGCTTACGAAGGTTTGGTGAGTTACCAGACCTATACAGGTGATCTGGCCGGCTTTGACCTGGATCCGCGTGCCTGATGCAGGCATACGAGGGACTACAGCAGAAGCGCGAGTTCTACGCACCGGCCTACGACACACCCGAGCAGAAGCGCAGCCGACTAGCCGACTTCAGAAATCTCCTGCACTGGTCTCCTGAGATCAGGCTGCAGCCTGGCAAAGGAGAGCAGGTGAGTTTTTATACCTCCGATCAGCCGGGCACGTACCTGGTGGTGGTGCAGGGCCTGACAGCTGCCGGCGAAACCGGTTACGAACTGCTGCAGATCCGGGTGAACGGCCCGGTTGCGCAAGGGCAGTAATCAGTTAGCACAGGTATAGAAAAAGCCCCTACCAGTACGAACCGGCAGGGGCTTTTTTATGAAGGAGGCTATACCTTACAGCAGTTGCACACCGGTATAGGTATAAGGACTTATTTTTTTCAATTCAGCCTTGATGGCATCACTCACCTGCAGGGTGTCGATGAAATTGGCTATTGCCTGCTCGGTGATCTTCTCGTTTTTGCGGGTCAGGTCTTTCAATGTCTCGTAAGGCTGCGGGTAGCCTTCGCGACGCAGCACAGTCTGTATACCTTCTGCCACAACAGCCCAGTTTTCTTCCAGGTGATGGCGCAGGGCAGCCTCGTTCAGTTCCAGTTTTCCTATACCACGCTCCAATGATTTCAGGGCTATGAGCACATGAGCCAGCGGCACGCCAACGTTTCGCAGAACGGTAGAGTCTGTGAGGTCGCGCTGCAGGCGGGAGATCGGCAGCTTGGCCGAGAGATGCTCCAGTACAGCGTTGGCTATACCTAAGTTACCCTCCGCGTTTTCGAAATCGATCGGATTAACCTTGTGCGGCATGGCTGAAGAGCCTACTTCGCCAGCTTTGATCTTCTGCTTGAAATAGCCCATCGACACATACTGCCACACATCGCGCGAGAAGTCGATCAGGATGGTGTTGAGGCGCTTAATGCCGTCGAAGTAAGCGGCCAGATTGTCGTAGTGTTCGATCTGGGTAGTGTACTGGCTACGGCGCAGGCCCAGGGCCTCCTGCACGAAACGGTTTCCGAACGCAGGCCAGTTTACATCCGGGTAGGCCACATGGTGGGCGTTGAAGTTACCGGTCGCTCCGCCAAACTTAGCCGAAAAAGGCACCTGGCGCACCTGCTCCAGCTGGGCCTCGAGCCGCTCAGCAAACACCATGATCTCTTTGCCCAGTCGGGTAGGAGAGGCAGGCTGTCCGTGGGTATGGGCCAGCATCGGGATGTCTTTCCAGGATTTTGCCAGGTTCACCAGCGTCTGGTGCAGCTGCTGGTATAGCGGCATGAGCACCTTTTCATCGGCTTCGCGCAGGGAGAGCGGGATGGCCGTATTGTTCACATCCTGCGATGTCAGGCCAAAGTGAATGAACTCCTTGTACTGGCTGAGGCCGAGGGTGTCGAATTTCTCTTTAATGAAATACTCTACCGCCTTCACATCATGGTTGGTGGTCTTTTCCGTTTCCTTGATGCGCAGGGCATCGGCCTCTGAGAACTGCTCGTAAATGGACCGCAGTTCAGCAAATTGGTAGGGAGGTACGCCTTCCAGTTGTGGCAGCGGCAATTCGCACAGGGCAATGAAATACTCCACCTCTACCAGCACGCGGTAGCGGATCAGTCCGAACTCAGAAAAATAAGCAGCTAGCTCTGAAGTATTGCGGCGGTAGCGGCCATCCACCGGTGATATGGCCGTGAGTGATGTCAGATTCATGGAAATGAGAATGTTTCGTCTGTCAAAGATAAGCAGTAATGCCAATGCACGCCAAATAAGCAGATGCCTATTTAGCAGGTATCGGTGGCTTAGGACCAATTGTAGTGTTATGGCACATAAAAAAGAACGGAAGGGTGAATTTGCCTGTTAGTTTAATGTAAAATGCTGTTAATGAAACAATTGGTATCTTTCTTGCGGTTGAAGCAGCCAGTTAGTGCCTGAAGTCATATCCAAATCCGACTAAGGTCGTATGCGGGGTAGATAACATAAACCATACGGTATTACGTATGCGTGATGAAGTGATATATTATATCAGCACTATATTTTGATACTAAATCTTATTAGCGTAATTCGCATCTTGATATTTTGGACCAGCGATTGAAAAAAAGAATACTGATAGGAGTCGGCGTTGTGCTGGGCTTCTTCCTGATTCTCCTAATCTCCCTTTTAGTGTTTAGGAGTAGCCTGCTTAGCTATACCGTAAACCGTGTGGTAGAGAAAGTGGAGAACCGTTATCCTGTTGATTTTAACATCGGTAAAGCAGAGTTCAATGGCCTAACCTCTGTCATACTCAGTGATATAACCCTGGTGCCGCACGGGCAGCCCCAGCTTTTCAGAACCGACAGCGTGCATGCGACCGTTGGCTTTCGCTCCCTCTTTAAAGGGCGCATTGTGCTACGCAGCCTAGATGTAGCCAATGGTTATCTTACTGCCGTGAAGGACGGGGACCAGAATAACTTCGCCTTCCTGTTTAAGAAAGACGATACACAGCCTGTCGACACCACTGCTAAAACTGACCGAAACTACGGTGAGCTGCTTAACCGTGTGCTCGAAACTGCTTTTGATAACGTGCCCGACCAGGTGGACTTCAGCAATCTGAACGTGACTTATACTTCTCCGAATCGGGTCATCGACGTCAAAATGCCTTTCCTTACCATAGAGGACGGCAACATTGCATCACAAGTATCTATTCGCACTGACTCCCTGATCAATAACCTGATAGTGAAAGGTACAATTGATCCGCGTGACTACAACATCATGGCCAGTCTGTACACCGCTGATACGTCCGGCATCAGACTGCCTTATGTAAAAGAGAAATTTGACGGTATCGTGGCTTTTGACACGCTGCACCTGGGCCTCAACGAGAAGCGCTACCGCCGCGATAGGCTCACTGTAAAAGGAAGAGCCATGGTTAATAATCTGCTTTTGAACCATGAAAAGCTTTCAGATGAGAATATCTACCTGAAAGAAGGCGCTGTAGACTATGTGGTATCGCTGGGACAGAACCTTTTTGAAGTGGATAGCCTGACGGAAGTGCGCGTGAACAAGGCTCGCGCCAATGTTTACGCCTCTTACAACAACGCCGACTCCAAGATCATCGCTCTGAAAGTGCGCACTGAGGCACTCCCTGCTAACGATTTCTTCGAGTCTTTGCCTAACGGCCTTTTCGAAACGCTGGAAGGTATACAGGCTGAGGGAAAGCTGCAGTACAAAATGAACTTTCACGTCAACCTGGACAGTGTAGAGCGTGTCGTGTTCGATTCTGACTTGGATGCTTCTGAGGATTTCAGGGTAGTAAAGTGGGGCAAAGCCAACCTGGACAAGCTGAAAGGCCCGTTTATGCACACCATGTACGAGTATGGCAAACCGATCCGGACCTTCATGGTGGGGCCTTCTAACCCGTTCTACGCACCGATTGGGCAGATTTCGCCCTACCTGCGAAATGCCGTGCTCACAGCAGAAGATGCTGGTTTCTACAGTCACAAAGGCTTCCACGAAGAGGCTTTCCGGCAGGCCATCGCGACCAATATCAAGAACAGGGAGTTTGTGCGCGGCGGTAGTACCATCTCGATGCAGCTGGTCAAGAACGTGTTCCTGACGCGTAAGAAAACCGTGTCACGCAAAGTGGAGGAGGCCATCATTGTGTGGCTGATCGAGAACCTGGAGATCGTGTCGAAGAACCGGATGTTTGAGATATACCTGAACATCATCGAATGGGGGCCGGATGTATACGGTGCCAAAGATGCTTCGAGATTCTACTTCGGTAAGCAGCCTTCGGAACTTAACCTGGCGGAGTCTATCTTCCTGACCAGCATCATTCCGAGTCCGAAGCGCTACCGCTCCTCATTTGACAGCTATGGTAACCTTCGTAGCTGGAAGTCGGGCTACTATCGCCTGATCGGTGGCATCATGGCGAGGCGGGGACTCATTTCGCAGGCCGAATACGAGAACCTGCAACCAAACGTGCGACTTTACGGTCGTGCCCGCGACCTGATCGTGACGGCGCCGGATGCTGACTATGAAGATACCACCGAGTTTGAACTTGAAACAATTGATATGCTGGGCTTTTAAGTCCTGATTATACCTAAAACAACGGCCGTCGCTTGTAATTGCGCCGGCCGTTGTTTTGTTTTGGAGCCAGCTATACCTGATTTTTACTTTCATCTGAACAAAGCATACCTGTGAGCATACCCAAGACTCCTCTGCCTGACAATCCTGATCCCCAAGCGACGAAGCCAAAGTTTGGGGTGCGCAGTGTGCAGGAGCTGTTGGTGCGGGCTGGCTTCGACTGGTTTCTGCTGGCGCTGATCGGCATGATCGTGCTGGCCTGGTTGTGGCCGGAAGGAGGTATAGACCGGGAACCTGTCTCCCTGAGTGATGTCGCTGGTATAGGTGTTTCTGTCATCTTCTTTTTCTACGGACTGCGTCTGAGTCCCGAAAAGCTTCGTGCAGGCTTGGGAAGCTGGCGACTTCACCTGGTGGTGCAGGCATCCACCTTTTTGCTTTTTCCGCTGCTGATCATCCCCTTGCATGGCTTTTTTGAAGGCACCTCATATGAGATGCTCTGGTTGGGAGTATTCTATCTGGCTGCCTTACCTTCCACGGTATCATCGTCGGTGGTCATGGTATCGATTGCGGGGGGGAATATACCTGCAGCTATCTTTAATGCCAGTATCTCGAGTCTGGTGGGGGTGTTTATCACACCGCTCTGGATGGGACTATACCTGACGGCGGGCTCTGGTGATTTTGATATGGGGCAGGTGATGGGTAAACTGGTGCTGCAGGTACTGGTACCAGTAGCCTTGGGTGTGGTGCTGCACCGTTATTGGGGAAGCTTTGCAGAGCGTAACCGTAAACAGCTTCGTTTATCTGATCAGGTGATCATTCTGCTGATCGTCTATACCTCTTTCAGTGAGTCTTTTGCCCGCAATATGTTCAGCGGTTACAGCCTGGGCAACCTGCTGCTGCTCGGGTTAGCTATGATCGGCCTGTTCTTTCTGGTGTATGGCATCGTGCATATTATCAGCCGCCTGATGGGCTTCAGCCCTGCTGACCGTATTACGGCAATCTTCTGTGGCTCGAAAAAGTCGCTGGTGCACGGCACGGTGATGGCCAAAGTGCTGTTCCCCGATGCTGACATGGTGGGCCTGATGCTCTTGCCGATCATGATCTACCATGCGCTGCAACTGCTGGCCTCCAGCGTGATTGCCCAATCTATCGCCCGCCGAGCCGGCATCAATGTGCGGGGCGAATAAGTACTTTTTCTGGTCGCTCAGGACCTTTCCAAACTTTAACTTTTGATTAACCTTTCGTTAACAGTCCTTAACACCTAGGGATAACATATTGCTGTACTTTTATCAGAAAAAAGATAGCATATGAAAAACTTCTTCTCTGGAATACTGACACTTGCGCTGCTGCTATTGGCAGTGGTTGTTTACGCCCAGGAGGGTGTGATTACCTACGAAAACACGATGAACATGCACCGTAGACTCGGCTCTGAGCAGGAGGCTATGAAAAGCATGATCCCGGAGTACCGCACCACCAAACAGCAGCTCTTCTACAATGCCCAGGAATCGCTTTACAAGGCACTGGAAGAGGACGAGGACCAGTTTACGGCAAGTGGCGGCGGCATGCGCATCAACATGCGGGTACCGCTCAACGAAAGTTATTACGATCAGGGCACAGCCCGGAAAGTGTTGCTGACCGAGTTCATGGGCAAAAAGTACATCATAGAAGACTCCATCCGCATCAGCCCGTGGAAATTTGGAACGGAGACCAAAGAAATACAAGGCTATACCTGCAAGCAGGCCTACTACGAAGACGAGGCAAAAAAGCTAGCGGTGGTAGCCTGGTATACTGACAAACTCAGGCCGGCACTTGGCCCTGAGTCCTTCAACACACTGCCGGGGGCGGTGCTGGCTGTTGATATCAACAATGGGGAGCGTGTGATCAAGGCGATTAAAGTAGAGCAACGCCCGCTCAGGAAAGGAGAGATGTCACGTCCAAGCAAGGGTCAGAAAGTCACTCAGCAGGAGTACCAGGCGATGGTAGACGAGCAGATGGAGCGCATGCGCCAGAACGGCGGCCGTAACGTGATCATCCGCTAATAGGGGAGCGCTAACCATACGGCTATGAAAAAATCTATACTTCTCTCACTTGTCGCCTTTCTTTGTCTGGCTGACTTTGCGACAGCCCAGCGCTATACCTTAAAGGGACAGGTGCAGGACGAAAAACAGGCCGGGTTGCCGGGTGCCACCGTGCTGATCCTGCAGGCAAAGGACTCCTCCTTGGTAAGTTTTGCCGCCACCAATCCGCAGGGTGAGTTCGAGATCAAAAACGTAAACAAAGGCGACCTGCTCCTCAAGGCGACTTTTCTGGGCTACTCGCCTTATTTCAATCAGCTACAGTTTCCGGAAGAAGGAAATATACTGGATCTGGGTAAACTCACAATGCGACCACTTTCGAATGAACTGAAGGAAGTGATGGTGCAGGGCGAGAAAAGCCCGGTGGTGTTCAAAAAAGATACCATTGAGTACAACGCCGGCTCCTTTAAGACCCAGCCCAATGCCGTAGCTGAAGACCTGCTAAAAAAGCTGCCCGGTGTGGATGTGGAAACAGACGGCTCCATCTCAGTGAAAGGCGAGAAGGTGCAGCGTGTGACAGTGGATGGCAAGGAGTTCTTTGGTCGTGATCCGAAGCTGGCCACCCGCAATCTGCCCGCCGATGCTATCGACAAGGTGCAGGTTTTCGATAAGAAATCAGACCAGGCCATGTTTACAGGTATAGACGATGGGCAGCACGAGAAAACCATTAACCTGCAGCTGAAAGAAGAGAAACGCAACAGCGCCTTTGGCAACGCCATGGCAGGTATAGGCACCGATGACCGTTACCAGGCCAAGGCAAGCCTCAATCGCTTCAGCAATGGCAAGCAGCTTTCTTTCCTGGGTATGGCCAACAACGTGAACTCACAGGGCTTTGGCTTTGACGAATACATGACCTTTAGCGGTGGCATGCAGCAGATGGCTGGCGGTGGCGGGGCTCGCATAACCATCTCATCCGATAACAGCTCCGGTGTGCCCTTAAATTTTGGAGGACGCACTAATGGTTTGATGGACAGCTATGCAGCCGGTCTGAACTTTAACAACCAGCTAAGCAAAAAGGCTGAGGCCAATGGCAGTTACTTCTTCAACAAACTCAATCACACCATAGCCCGTGACCTGGAGCGCCTGGAGTTTCTGCGGAATGCAGATGTACGCACAGACCAGCGCAGCCGCCAGCTCAACGGCAACAGCAACCACCGCGCTAACTTCACGGTCGACTACAAAATAGACTCGGCTAATTCGGTGAAAGTGACGGGTGCCATCGGGTATAATGAAACGAGTTCTGATCAGCGCAGCCAGGTTGAAACTTACAATGGAGAGAACCAGCTTCAGAACCAGAGCGCTAATACAGCTTTTTCGGATGGCTCTGCTCTCAATGCTAACGGTAGCATCCTGTTCCGGCACCGCTTCCCGAAGGCGGGTCGAACTATCTCCTCTAACACCGAGTTCAGAACCGGCATCAACAATAACGAGGGTGCCCTGCAGGCTGTGAATACCTTTGCCGATGGACTTGTGAATGTGCTGGACCAGGAAAACAAACAGGAAACGGAGAACCATAGCCTAAGCACCAACCTGGCCTATACCGAGCCGCTCGGTAACCGACGATACCTGGAGGCCAACTACAATTACCGCCAGAACACCAACAAAGTTGACCGCCAGGTATACGACCTGGAAGAAGATGGCTCACGCCTGTACAATGAAATGCTTAGCAACAGCTATACCAGCAATTACCAGTACCACCGCGCGGGTATGAACTTCCGGATGAACAGGAGAGAGTATAGCCTGACGGTCGGCTCCAGCCTGCAGCACACTGACCTGACAGGGGAGATCCTGGGATTTGAAGATGATATCCGCCAATCGTACCAGAACGTGCTGCCTGCCTTGCGATTCAACTACGAATTCACGGGCAACCGACGCATCGACTTCAACTACGAGACCATGGTGCAGGAGCCTACTATACGCCAGCTGCAGCCTGTTGTGGATAACTCTAATCCGCTGAACATTAACGAAGGCAATCCTGAGCTGCGACCGGCCTATATGCACCAGTGGCGCCTCAACTTCAGTACTTTTGATCCGGGTACGCTAATCAACTTCTTTACGTTTGTGAACGCCTCCTATACTAACAATGCCATCACAAACGCTCAAAGCTACACCGACCGCCTGATCCGTATCACACAGCCGGTCAATGTGAGTCACAATACTATGGTCAGTGGTTTTGCCTCCCTGGGTTTTCCGGTTAAGAAGTTAAACAGCCGTTTTAACCTCGGAGCAAATGTGCGGCAGCAGGAGAGCATCAACCTGGTGAACGAGGTGGCAAACGACATCCGGATACAGAATCTGAATGGCAACCTGCGCTACGAGTACCGCCTGAAGGAGCTCTTTGATTTGAACCTGCGGGCAAACTACACTGTACAGCGCACGAGGTATGAGTTCGGAGACGATCAGCAGTTCTTTAACCAGACCTACTCAGCCGAAACGAACCTATACCTGCCGAAGCTCTTCAACTTCAACACTAACTTCGACTACATGCTGTTCGACAACCCGGGCTTTGACTTTAGCCAGCGTATACCGATGCTGAACATGTCAGTATCGAAGCAGTTCCTGAAAAACAATAGTGGAGAGTTGAAGCTATCTGCCCTCAATGTGCTCGACGAGAATCTGGGCGTGAACCAAACGGCCAATATTAACTATGTAGAGCGGGAGACGCTGAACTCACTGGGACGCTATTTCATGCTGAGTTTTACTTACTCCATCAATAAACATCTTAACCCAATGGCTAACCGTGGTGCTCGTGGAGGTGACATCCGGATCGTGAACTAAGGCTTGAGGCTTAAAAACAAAAAAGGGCTGCCCCACGTGGGCAGCCCTTTTTGATACTATTGGCTAAATAGTTGAGGGTTGTTGTTATGCAACCTGCTTTTGTTTGGCAGGCTTCTCTTTTCTGTTTTCCTCTTCTTTGAGCAGTTTCTTATCCAAAATAAAAGGTCCGAATGGCAGGAGCGATGCGATCACCGCAGCAGCTACTTTCTTGATAGACCAATTGTGCGTGAGTGTTACCTCCAGTACCGACACCATATACAATACAAACAGCACACCGTGTGCCCAGCCTGTATACTTCACCATCTCAGGCATACCTGCCATGTACTTCAGCGGCATCGCAATGCCGAGCAGGAGCAGGTAAGATATACCTTCGTATATACCAATTGTGCGAAGTCTTGAAATAGGGGTTCTCATAAAGTATAGCTTTTGTTCAGCTGCAATTTAGCACTTAACAGCCGAGTTACCCGAATCGTGCCATTGGAAAAGAAAAAAGATGAGGTAGTTGTATAGGGAGTGATATAAAATAGAAGAGGCTGCCTAACAGGCAGCCTCTTCTATTAAATGTTTAAAGTGTTGCTTAATTAATCAAAGCAGGGGTAGTATATTTAACTTCACCACCTTCATCATTTTTCCCTTCAACAGACCAGACACCAGTAATTTCACCAGAAGGATCCTTCTTAGTGTTTTTAAATACAACAGTGAAGGAATTGCTATAGCCGCTACCAATATTGCCTAAATTCCAAGAGATAATACTATTATCACTTTTCCCTGGTTCAGAGACATTACTATTATTTCCATTCGAATCAGTTGCAGAAACTAATTCAGTATAAGCTGTTAATCCACCTTGTACCTTTGCACCTGTTATGTTGATGCAAGAGTTAAGTGTATATTTAACTGTAAATAAAGTGTAGCCATCTCCTGCTTTTGTATCAATTAATTGACCATTTATCTCAGTTTTTTGGCAGCTGTTAACTACTTCAAGCTGTGTTGGAGTATTAAAGTTTTCAAAATGCTTACCTCCACCTGTATATTTAACTCTCCAATTAATGGTACCTACAGAAGTTGGAGTGAATGTATGAATTAGGGTTGGTGCAGCTTTTTCGTTTTCAGACTTAGCTTCTTCTACCCAGCCAGAAGGTGTACTTCTCTCTAAAATAAGGTTTCCTGAAGTTAAAGTGTGGTTATAACCAGCAGGTTCTGCTACTGTTATGGTCATTGTAACTGGGGTGTTTACTAGAGCTGGTGACTGGTTATAAGTTACAGTGATTACAGGCAATACCTTATCATTGCCAATTTCACCACTTTGGGCATTACTTCCATTATTAGTAGGTTTCACTTCCTTCTTAGCAGCATCAATAGATGATGCATTCAAACCTATCTCATCCAGGTCCTTTGTGCAGCTTGTAAATGTTCCGGCTAGCATAAGCAGCGCTGTTGTAATTGTGTATAGTTTCTTCATTTTGATTTTTATTTTTATAAGGGTTGTTAGTTAGATATAGATATATTTTAATCTTCGTGCTT
>NZ_AKIS01000017.1:0-6789 GCF_000277005.1 Pontibacter sp. BAB1700
AGAAGGGTGATTGGCAATCTGGCGGAGCTTCATCAGACCCTGCAAGAGCATAAATTGTGTATTGCCCGGCCCGTTTTCCTCCAGGCTCGTCAGGATCTTATTGCGGTAATACGACTTTGTTTCTTCGTAGGCATGCTCCTGCTCCTCCGTCATTTTACAGAAAGTGGTGTGCTCAATCTTCGGCGGCAGCTCACGAGCCACCTGCGATTTGTGTCTGCGCAGGATAAAAGGCTTGATCAAGGCATGCAGTCGGCGCGTCTTGTGCTCGTCCTTCTCCTTTTCGATCGGCTTTAGAAACTCGTTTCGGAAGAAGTGCTGATTGCCCAGCAGGCCCGGATTGATGAACGACATCTGCGACCACAGGTCCATTGTGCTGTTCTCGACTGGTGTACCCGTCAAAATCAGGCGGTGACGCGACTTGAGCGAACGAACTGCTTTTGAAGTGTTGGAGTCAGGGTTTTTGATAGCCTGCGACTCGTCCAGTATGATGTAGTCGAAGTAGTAGGTCTTGAGCAGCTCCGTGTCGAGGCGTACTATGCCGTAGGAGGTCAGCACCAGGTCATAGTCCTTGAACTGCTCCACGTTCTTGTCGCGGTAAGTGCCGGTGTAGGTGAGGATGCGCAGCTCCGGAGTAAACTTCTGGGCCTCATTCATCCAGTTATAGATGAGCGATGTAGGCATGACCAATAGCGAAGCCGACTCAGCCCCGTTCTCTTTGCGGTGCTGCAGCATGGCCAATGTCTGCACGGTCTTGCCCAAACCCATGTCATCGGCCAAACAGCCGCCAAACTTGTAGTCCTTTACAAAGTGCAGCCAGTTGTAGCCTGCTTTCTGGTATGGACGCAGCTCGCCCTGGAAGCCAGCTGGCAAAGGCTTGTCTTCTATTTCGTCAAACTCGCGCAGTTTCTCCAGCTTGCGCGTCATCGTCACCTGCGCCAGGTTGCCGTTCTGCAGGTCGTTCACCAGCGCCATGTGGTGCTTACGCAGCGTAAGCTGGTGCTCGCCCTCCGAGAAGGCAAACAGTTCGATGTACTGCGTGAACCACTCTTCAGGTATAATAGCCACCTGCCCGTTCGGTAACAGGTACTCATTATTGCGGGTCAGAATGTGGTTTTTGAGCTTGATAAAAGGAATCTCAAACTCGCCGAAACGAACCGTGCCGTAGATATCGAACCAGTCGTTGTTTTCGGTTATACCTACATTAACGGAGATCTCACCAATGAAATAGTTCTTACCGCTTTTCTCAGACTGCTCTACAGTAAAGCCCAGTTCTTCGAGCGCCTGCAGATTGTTGTTGAGCCAAGAGAAAGCAGCGCCTTTATCCAGCACAGCCTGTCCGTTCTTCACTTCCAGTTCGCGCTTGGCAAGCTCTTTCACGTACTGCTTTTCGTGCACTGCATCACGTATCAGCTTATGGAAAATGTAGGAGTCTTCCGTCTTTTCCATACTCACACTGATGCGCTTGGCATCCTGAGCCTCTACCATGTGGTCGCCATACCTGAACGACAGGTTAAACAGTATCTTGTCGGCCACGGCAGCCTTGTCCGCTTTGCTCGCTTCACTGCCTCCATTGCTCAGCAGCGCAGACACCTCTGCCGACTTGATCTCAGAGAAGTTAAGGTGGGGCTTTGGCCGAAACTCCTGCGGTTTGATCTCAAAGCCGTTTGGCTTCACGTCAAAGGATTCTACCAGGGAGGTGACAAACTTGCGGTAGTAGTTTTCCTCTACCGATCGCGGAATCAGAATAAACTTCTTATTCAGGAAGGGCTGCAGCTTTTTGCCATCAATACCATTCTCAAAACTATACACCACACCATCCAGCATCAGCCAGGCAGGCTCATAGCAGATCAGGCAGCATTGCGGTACTGGAAGTTCAGCTTCTCGCCTTTGTATTTGATTGTAGGATAGTAGTGGGTGTTGTCTTCGTTACGGTGTAGGTGAAAACGCACGGTTGCCTTATCAGCCGCCACCTGAATCTCTTTCCAGGCGGGGTCACCGTCCTTGCCCATTATGAACGTGCGCCGGTCCTCGAGCATTTCCAGAATTTTGCCCATGCGCACTTGTATGTAGTGGCTGATCGCCTCCTGCAGATTTTTATCGCCCTTTTCTGGGTCGTATACCTTCAGGAAGAAATCAGCAGGGGATAGCTTCTTAGGAGAAAATTTCTTCAGTACGGCATCCTGCTGGATCTGATCGATCAGAGTAATTAATTTGAAGTCTTTGCCGTCGAGACGGGAAGCGAATTCGTCGGCGTTTTTGGCAGAAATATTCTGGTGCTGTAAAGTCAGCTGCCCCTTGGTATTGATCTGCACCACAAAAGATTCGAACAGGTATCCCAGGTATTCGTGTTCAAACAACGAATAGATTACCTGAAACGGCTGTGTGGTGTATACTTTCATACAGGTACAATTTTAGGACTTCAAATTTACTCCCAAAACTCCTGATTTCCTATCTTACACTCTTGAAATTACCGACGCGAATCAAACTATTTTTATATTTCTAGCATACAATTACACGTTACAACACATTAAAGACTTTTAATCTCAATATATAGAGCATATCATATGTTCCATAGCACCTTAAAGCCCCACGTCAAATATAAGCTCGCTTCTGATCACTTCTGATTTATCTTCTCTCACCAGGCTTATCGCATCACTTTGAGCCAGGAAAACATTTTCCTCTGTCCACTCCCAGGTAGCATTCATCGGCAAGTTCACTCCGCTTGCACTGAACCATACTTTGATCGTATAGCCTTGTGTGGTCAGGTATATCTCGTCGAAAGCTTGCTGGCTTGAAGCGGTAAAAGGTATGCGGGGACAGGAAGCCAATTGTATCAGCACTTCCTGATCGTTCTGGAACCAGTGCTGCAGAAAGTCCAGGTGCTCGATGGAGCACTGGTAGCCCAACTTCAACGCAGAAAGGGTCTTACATTTCAGGTTGCTGAATTCCGGGTTCGCTTTGCCGTCCCAGTCACACTCACTGCCGATAAAGGTGGTAACATAGCCCAGCGCTGCCCGCTCGGCATCAGTCAGCTCCTCGGCCAGCTTCTGATCAATAGTGATGGTGCTAATAGAGTCATGCAGGCTGGCATCGTACGTCTGCTCACGCCACAAAAAAGGGACTTTGCTTCGGGTTACGGCATGGGCCCCTGTTTCGGTCAGCGCTATACCTGCTGCAGCTCCCTCTGTCGAAGTATCGGTTTCGGTTGAAGAACAGCCAAACAGGAGGGCTAAAGAAAACGGCAGAAGAGCTCTCAAGGCAAGTAGCATAAAGCGTGAAGAAGGGCGGAGGCTATACCTTACAGATTGTCCCGCACAGACATGGCTGCAGCTTTGCGAGCCGGACGTATAGACACCAGCATGGTGATGATTACGATGGCGGCACCTGTCAGCACAAAGTCCATCAACTTAAGCTTAACAGGGTAGGAGTCAACCACCGAAGTGGCCATGCCCATCGAAACAATGCCGAAAGTCTGCTGCAGGTTGGCAATCAGCATCCCCAACGACAGGCCATAGGACGCCCCGATAAAAGCCACCAAAGCGCCTTCAATCAAAAATATGTTGCGTATCTGCTCCTTTGTGGCGCCCATGGAAGCAAGCACAGCGATATCCTTCTTCTTATCAATGACAAGCATGGAGAGGGAGAAGAAGATGTTGAGTGAGGCTATAAGCAGAATAAAGGCAAAGGTGATGAACACGAAAAGCTTCTCGACCTTTACCGCTCGCAACAGACTGGTGTGCTGCTCGTCGCTGTTCTGGACCAAAAAGCTTTCGCCCAGTACTTTTTGCAAAGAGCGCTTCACTGTTTCAATGCGGTAACCATCCTCTACCTTGATCTCAATGGCGGTACGCCGCCGGCCGTATTCCATGAGCTCCTCCGCAAACTGGATAGGCACAAACAC
This sequence comes from Pontibacter sp. BAB1700, assembly GCF_000277005.1. Taxonomy (NCBI): domain Bacteria; kingdom Pseudomonadati; phylum Bacteroidota; class Cytophagia; order Cytophagales; family Hymenobacteraceae; genus Pontibacter; species Pontibacter sp. BAB1700. Next base: position 3,902 of record NZ_AKIS01000017.1, read on the forward strand.
ATAGGCGTCGTCGTACTGCCGCTCGATGGCAAACACGCCGCCCGGGGTTATTTGTAGTGATTTGAAGGCTCCTTCAGGATTGAGTGGGTTAAATTTGGTATTGCGCGGATAGAGGAACTGCATGTACGTAAACTGACTGCTCGTCCTGATAGAGAGCTGGTACTGAACGCCCCGGCCTACCAGAGCGTAGTAGTTGTCGTTAGCATACAGGTTGTAGTCACCCTCCACCACGGAAGAGCCTATGCGGTTCTGCTCAAAGAAGTTTTCACTTACACCCTTGACCTTCACCACCATTTGGCGGTCATTGTAGCGCAGCAGCGCATTGTCCTCTATCACCTCAGTCACCAGCGCTACACCAGGGGTACGGCGTATGCGGTTCATGAACTCGGTATCCGTCTCGAATGACTTGCCCTCTGCCGCCGATATCTTCAGGTTAGGGTCGAAGCTGGTGTAAATCGTACGAATAAGGTCTTCGAGGCCATTGAACACCGACAGCACAATGATAAGCGCCGCCGTACCCACTGCCACCCCGATCATGGCAATGTTAGAGATAATGCTGATGATGTTCCTCTTCTTCTTAGAGAAAAAATAACGCTTCGCTATGAGATAAGGGACGTTCATTTAGCAGGTATGAGTGCTTAGGCTAAAGGTTGATTGTTGATTGTTGATTGTTGATTGTTGATTGTTCTTGCAAAATAATTTTATTGGCTTTCAGCTCTTTGCTAATTGTCCAAGCTTTAGAATATGCTAATGCCGGCTATACCTTGCTGATGAGAAATCAGGTCTTGATCCCCTCCTGCCTTTCCAGCAATTTAATCATTTTGCTGGATCAACAATTTAACAATCAACAATTAGCAATTTAACCATTTAATTTATTTCCAAGCTTTCACGATCAGGCCTGTGCCTGAGGCGTGCTTGCCGTTTACATCAAACCAGTTCAGCACGAGGCTTATCGGGAAGGTAATCAGGTAGTAAAATGGCAGCAGGATAAAAAAGGCTTTAGAAGTATTAAGCATCAGGAGCGGGTACTTCATCGATAGTCGCCACGAGATCTGCCCTGGCTTGCCATAGGAGTAGCGCGCTTCTACTTTGCTGAAGCCTGCTGAAAAGAGCTTATCCTGAATTTCCCGAATGTTATAGCCATCGCGCACGTGCTCCTCTATAAACGACGTTCCATCATCGCCATGTACATCCGAGCCACCCTGGTCAGACGGAGTGGAGATAACCAGCATACCGCCTGGCACAAGTGACGCCTGAAAGTTGCGAAATACTTCCACATCCTCCAGAATATGCTCCATTACGTCTACTGAAAGAATCAGGTCATAGGTGTTCTCTTCGCGGTATTTTACCAGATCGCCTATACGGAACAGCACGTTCTGCCGCCCTATCGCCCTGAAAAAGCGGTTGCTGTCTGATATCTGCTCCTCTTTTACGTCGACGGCCAGTATACTCCATTTGCTGCTTTGGCTTGAGAGCCAGTAAGTATACTGCCCGAAGCCAGAGCCTGCATCCAGTATGTGTTGCTCTTCGGTTTTACGGTTTGCGGCCCACTCACGCAATTCCTTGTGTACGTGCCAGGCACGCAGCAGGAGCAGGTCCAGCATGTTATAAAATATGCGGCGCAGGAATGGGGTCTTGTTGAACACATCGCCCAGCACGCGCTTAATCGGATCGTACTGCATAAGGGTGTTGCTGATTCTTAGCGGGTATAGGTATCGTCCTCCTCGTCTTCCTCGGGAGCAGGTGGTATGTCCAGGCCGGAAAACAGCTTGTCGATCTTAGCGGCATACTCAGCAGTATCGTCCAGGAAGAACACGAGCTCAGGTATAACACGCACTTGTTTCTTGATGCGTTGGGCTAGCAGATGACGAATGGTTTTGGTATTGACCCGCAGTTCCTGCAGGAGCATTTCATTGCCGTCTTTGGCGTTCATCACGCTCAGGTATACACGCGCCAGACCAAGGTCAGGCGACATACGCACAACGCTTACCGATATATAGGCTCCGCCGAACAAGTGTGGCACTTCCCGTTGGAATATCTCTGCCAACTCCCTCTGAATAAGGCGCGAAAACTTCTGTTGTCTTTTACTTTCCATATTGAAGATGCAAATATCATATTAATTTCGCATTTTTACCCCAATTGTGCCGTACTCATTTCGGCTCAGGCTGGTGTATAGTTCTTTCTAACTCCGTCTTCCTTTGATTAGTTACTTCCGAAGCATACTGCCTTCCCGCTTATTTTTGCTGGTCTTACTGTTCCTGGCTATCCGGTTGCCTCTCATCTTTTTGGGTATACCTGCTACTGCATCCGAGCTGCTGTACATGCTGGTAGGCGAACGCATGGGGGATGGCTTTGCCATGTACCGCGATATCTACGACACCACAGCACCGCTTTCTGCCTTTGTGTATTGGACCATCGATGTGATAGCAGGGCGCTCCTACCTGAGTTACAGACTCACGGCGACATTCCTGCTCCTCTTTCAGGCGGTTATGCTTAACCTGACACTCAACCGGCACCAGGTATACGCAGGCAAAGGCTACATACCTGCTTTGCTATACCTGCTTATGGGTAGCCTTACCTTTGAGTTTGACATGCTAACGCCACTGCTCATCGGCAATACCTTTGTCATTCTGTCGCTCCCTTATATTATTACCATCTCGAGAGAGGGCTTTGAAAACAACCGCCTGTTTGTAGGAGGATTTATGGTGGGTCTTGCAGCGCTGAGTTATTTGCCTTTAGCGCTTTTTCTGCTGGTGGCGGCCTTTGGAGTTGTACTTTTTGCTTCCAACACCTTCCGCAGCTTTCTGTTAATGCTTTGTGGCTTTGCCTTTCCTTATGCCGTGCTGGTGACCTATTACCTTTACACCAATACTGCGTCTTATTTTGCA
>NZ_AKIS01000018.1:0-28778 GCF_000277005.1 Pontibacter sp. BAB1700
AGGTTAAACTCGGATGCAGTTTGCTTCACGATTTCCGCGATGGCCGGGTAATGCACATGGCTGATACGCGGAAACAGATGGTGCTCGATCTGGAAATTCAGGCCGCCCACATACCACGAGAGCCACTTGCTTTTGCGTGCGAAATTAGCGGTGGTGCTCAGCTGATGAATGGCCCAGTCGTTTTCGATCACACCAGTCTCACTTGGCAGCGGATGGTGGGTACCCTCCACCGTATGCGCCAATTGGAACACAGTGGAAAGAATCATGCCCGCCACAAAGTGCATCAGGAAAAATCCGAGCAACACTTCCCATAAAGGTATACCGAAAATAAGTGTCGGTGCCACCAAAATCGAGAAGAAATAAAACAGTTTAAAAGCTATAATCTTAGAAAAAGCAACCGTGTTGTCTGATTTGGAATTAGCGTTCACACCGCTTTTGATGTACTTGAAGAACTGTACGAAATCCTTTATGATAACCCAGTAAAGCGTGAGCAGACCATAGAAAAAAAAGGCGTATACCCACTGCAGTTTGTGGTAAAAGCGCACTTTGGTGTGAGGCGAGAAGCGCATGAACACCATATCGTCGATATCCTCGTCCATCTCTACCACATTGGTGTAAGTATGGTGCAGGATGTTGTGCTGCAGCTTCCAGTTAAAAGCAGAGGCACCGAGCAGGTTCACGGAGTGCGCCATCAGGTAGTTCATGGTCTTGTTCTTGGAAAAAGCGCCATGGTTGGCATCGTGCATCACACTCATGGCCACACCAGCCACACCTACACCCATCACCAGCCATAGCACTAAGCTGATAGCCACATGCGGTGTGAAAGTAAGCAGAACCGCAAAGGGCACTACATAGAGCAGCATCAGGATGATGCTTTTGATAAGTAAGCGGGAATTACCTGATTTGGGTAGGTTATTTTCTGAGAAATACGCGTCCACACGTTTGCGGAGCGTCGGGAAAAACAAATTTTTGTCTTTGTTAACGAATTTTACTTTGCCTTTAAGCTTCATTTAATCTACTTGATATTCTTATAAACTACTCACACTCTGAAAGCTATTTAACGGTTTAGCAGGTTATGTGTTTTACACACCCTTAGTTAAATGTTAGTTGCATCCACTCATAAATCCGAATGGGAAAGCTTTCAAATCAAACCCAAAGTGCATCGCTACACAAAGAGGCTGCAAATATAGAGGTGAAACAGGATACTATAAGCGCTTGCTGCTTATTTGATTTTTTAACCGATGGCCTCATTCATATTTGGCAATCTCCCGAAGCGGTGCAACGTGGCGATGTGCGAACGGACGGCTTGCCCAAACGTTTCATTCTCCAGGTAAGGAACACCAAACTCAGCTGCCGTTTCTTTCACGATGTCTGCAATAGCCGGGTAGTGCACATGGCAAACGCGCGGAAACAGGTGGTGCTCGATCTGGAAGTTGAGGCCGCCCACATACCAGGAAAGGATCTTATTATGACGCGAGAAGTTAACAGTGGTGTTCATCTGGTGTATCGCCCAGTCATTTTCGATTACACCATGCTCGTCTGGCCTCGGGTGACTCGTACCCTCCACAGTATGCGCCAACTGGAACACGACCGTCAACACGATACCTGCTACAAAGTGCATCACTAAAAACCCAAGCAGCACCTGCAAAAACGGAATTCCAAAGAAAAGCGTCGGCACAGCGAGTACGATGAAAAAGTAAGTAGCTTTCATAGCTACCAGTTTCATAAACCAGTTTCTGTTCTCGGCTGCTGTATTGTTATTCACACCATTCTTCTTGAAGAGGGCATATTGCACGAAGTCTTTTGCCACCACCCAATAGAGCGTGAGCAGACCATAAAACACAAAGGCGTATACCCATTGCAGCTTATGGAAAAACTTTACCTTGGAGTGAGGGTTGAAGCGTAACACCAGCCTGTCCTGAATGTCCTCGTCCATCTCCACCACGTTGGTGTAGGTATGGTGCAGGATGTTGTGCTGCAGTTTCCAGTTAAAAGCCGAACCACCCACCAGGTTCAGGGTATGCCCATCAGATCGTTAACCCGCTTGCTGTTGGAGAAGGCCCCGTGGTTAGCATCGTGCATCACGCTCATACCTATACCTGCCACTCCTAGGCCCATCATAAACCACAGTAGCAGACTAAGCGGAAAAGCAGGCTGAATTGCCAGCAGCAACACGAAAGGGAGCAAGTAAATTAGCAACAGCACCACACTCTTCACAATCATGGCGGTATTGGCAGTTTTTGGAATGTTGTTCTCTGTAAAATAGGCGTCTACACGTTTCCGGAGGGTAGGAAAGAATAGACTTTTGTCTTTGTTGACAAACTTGACTTTGCTTTGCAGCTTCATAGTTTTAGGATGATGTGTGAAAAATTAGAACTCACACGTAGGGCAAAAGGCACAGAGAGTGAATCGCGATACTTATTAAAATGTAATCATGAGGTTATAAGTTCAGACAGCCAACGACTATTTAAGTATTTATACTTAATCATGTATAAACACGTATTATATGGCCGAAGACGGCAATGCACCTGCCGTACACCCCCTGCTAAGCTTGCAATTTAGATAAAAAGTACTGGAAAATTGTCTTCTTTCGATATATAACAAAAAATATACTTCGCTCAAAGACGCTGGGTTTGCGACTTAATTCTATCAAAAACAGAAAGGCCTGGCCGAAAATGCGGCCAGGCCTTTCCTATACCTGTAGCAGATGATGCTTAGAGGTGAATTACTTCGTCGTAAGCAGCTGCGGCAGCTTCCATCACGGCTTCGCTCATGGTTGGGTGCGGGTGCACCGACTTGATGATCTCATGGCCGGTTGTCTCCAGTTTACGGGCTACCACTACCTCAGCAATCATCTCGGTTACATTGGCACCGATCATGTGGGCACCCAGGAACTCGCCATATTTCGCGTCGAAGATCACCTTCACGAAACCGTCTTTCGCACCGGCGGCGCTTGCCTTACCAGAAGCTGAGAATGGGAACTTACCCACTTTCACCTCTAATCCTTGCTCGCGGGCAGCTTTCTCTGTCAGACCAACCGAAGCGATCTCAGGAGAGCAGTACGTACAGCCTGGGATGTTACCGTAGTTCAGTGGCTCCGGGTCGTGACCTGTGATAGCCTCCACGCAAATGATACCCTCGGCAGACGCTACGTGCGCCAGCGCAGGGCCCGGCACGATGTCACCGATCGCGTAGATGCCATCCACGTTTGTTTTGTAGTACTCGTCTACCACCACACGGCCCTTGTCTACTTTTATGCCTAGCTCTTCGATACCGATGTTTTCGAGGTTGGTCTGTATACCTACCGCCGAAAGCACAACCTCAGCTTCCAGTGTCTGCTCGCCTTTAGCCGTCTTCACAGTCACTTTGCACAGGTCTCCGCTCGTGTCAACAGCTTCTACAGAAGACTCTGTCATGATGTCGATGCCTGACTTGCGGAAAGACTTGGAAAGCTGACGCGATACCTCTTCGTCTTCTACCGGCACAATATTCGGCATGTACTCCACGATAGTCACTTTCGTGCCCATGGCATTGTAGAAGTAAGCGAACTCCACGCCGATGGCGCCGGAACCTACCACTACCATGCTCTCTGGCTGCTTGTCAAGGGCCATCGCCTGACGGTAGCCGATGATCTTCTTGCCGTCGATTGGCAGGTTAGGCAGCTCGCGTGAGCGGGCACCTGTTGCCAGGATGATGTGATCGGCCTCTACGGTATTTGTATTGCCGTCGGCATCGGTCACTTCTACCTTGCCTTTGGCTACTACTTTACCGTTACCCATGATGGCGTCGATCTTGTTTTTGCGGAACAGGAACTGGATGCCCTTGCTCATGCCGTCGGCCACACCGCGGCTACGCTTGATCACAGCGTTGAAATCTACAGACGCCTCACCGATGGTAATACCGTAGTCAGACGCATGGTTGATGTATTCGAATACGTTCGCGCTCTTGAGCAGTGCTTTTGTAGGGATACAGCCCCAGTTCAAGCAGATGCCGCCCAGCGACTCACGCTCGATCACGCCTACTTTCAAACCCAGTTGCGACGCTCGGATGGCCGCCACATATCCACCTGGGCCACTACCCAGCACTACCAAATCGTATTTTGATGCCATAGTTTCTCTTTTTTAAATGCTGAGCAAAATTAAACGATAATCCCAACTTCACAAAACCACTTCTGTAACAGTGCCATGTGTCTGTTAATTAGTACTATGCAAAGGCTACGCTCGCACAATACTAAGAATCATTACAAAAAACAGCCTACCTGTTCCTTATTGGGCTGAACTATTGTATTTTGCGCATCATAACATGAGGTAACCCCTACTGCATGAAAACAATTTTACTGCTCATTATACCTGTACTTTTCGCTTTACCGGCTTTTTCGCAGAAGGCCGCCACACAGCCTGCCCCGCAGAAGACGGCGCTGCAGCACTTTAACGCAGGTAACCAAAAATTTAAGTCAGGTAAGTATACCGAGGCCATCAAGGAATATAGCGAAGTGCTGAAGCAGGAGCCCGAGCACATCGTCACGATGACAAACCGTGGCATCGCCCGCGACCGCATACTTGACTACCGCGGTGCCATTGCTGACTTTGACAAAGCCCTGGCGCTGGATCCTACACACGTAGAAGCCTGGGTAAGCCGTGGCCTCTCGAAATATAATCTGCAGGACTACAAAGGCGCGCTGGTTGATTTCAACACAGCCGTTTCGATTGATCAACTGCAGGCCCGTACTTATAACAACCGTGGTCTGGTACGCTACGCCCTTAAAGACTACCGCAGCGCCATCATCGATTACGGTCGCGCCATCACCCTGCAACCCGACTACGCCGAAGCTTATTACAACCGGGGAGCCCCCCGATATACCAGCGGAGACAAAAGCGGCGCCTGCGAAGACTGGGTAAAAGCCGAGCAACTAGGCCTGAAAGAAGCTGCACAGTATCTGAGAGATTATTGTGAGCAGAACTCTACGGCTGCCACGAAATCAACGAAGTAAAGAGACTTTTCGAGGACTTTAGCGGCTTCGGTTAAATGAAGTTTAGTTTAACTGGTAAGCTGCCTTATTCCTACAACACATTGCCCGAATCACTCCTGGATTACCCTTTCGGATTTCCCAATCCCCCGTTACGAGCCACCAAGATCCTGAAAGGATAACAGCTGATTCGGATTAAGAAACCCGGATCAGCGTTCAATTTACCTGAAGCATTTGATGTCATTTCGACCATCGGGAGAAATCTGGATCATGGGTAATGTTTTACAATCCTCCAGATCTCTCACTAGCGTTCGAGATGACAAAAGATGAACATACGAAAAAGGGACGCTTGCCAGCGCCCCTTTTTCGTTTCATATATAAGTAAACGTTACACCTCGTCTTCGTCCAGTTTTTTGCGTGACTGATCGGCTGCCAAAAGGTCCTGCTGCAGACCTTTGAGCTCGATCGCCATCAGCTTGCCTTCCAGCTCAGACTTTACCTGTTCAAAAGCATCCTTATTCTTCTTCTCGATTGGATGGGCAGATGGGAGCTGCACTTTCAGGGCATCTACCTGCCTGCCGTTTTTCCAGAAACGGTAGCACAGGTGCGGACCAGTTGCCAGACCGGTGCTGCCTACATAGCCGATGGTCTGGCCCTGACTTACGCGGCTTCCACGCTTGATGCCTTTGGCGAACTTGGACATGTGCAGATACTGAGTGGTATAGGTCTTGTTGTGCTTGATCTTTACATAGTAGCCATTGCCTCGGGTATAGGAGGCTTCCAGTACAACGCCATCGCCTACTGTACGGATAGGCGTTCCGCGAGGGGCTGCGAAGTCGGTGCCCAGGTGCGGCTTGTAACGCTTCTGTACCGGGTGAAAGCGGTTCATGGTAAAGCGGGAACTGATGCGGCTGTACTCCAGCGGCTCTCTCAGAAAAGCCTTCTTCAAACTCTTGCCGTCCTGATCATAGTAGCCTCCCTTTTTTCCTTCCTGATCGAAGGAGATCGCATAAAGTGGCTTGCCTTCGTGCTCAAAATAAGCAGCCTTTATCTTGCCGAAACCGATCACGTTGCCATTTACCTGCTTTTCATCATAGATCAGTTTAAAGTGATCACCAGGCTGCAAACGACTCAGGTTGAGACGCCAGGCGTAGATATCGGCAAAGTGGTTTACCAGCTGCGGTGATCCGCCGGCAGCCAGAATGGACTCGAACAGGGAGCGCTCAATAAAACCGGCAATAGCACGCTCTACAATTTCAACTTCACGCTTCTCAAGGCGAACGTCCAGCTCACCGTTCAGGTCGTAGATCACATACTCTACCTCGTTTGGTTCATAGATAAAGTAGCGGGCCGTCTGGGCGGAGTCCTGAGCGTGTAGGATGATGTAGTTGCGCTTGGCATTGATGCGGCGTACGTCAAACACTTCTTTTGATTTGCGGGCCAGTTGGTCAATCGTAACAGGCGAGATATTGAAGCTGGCCAAGATCTGCGACAGGTTCTCCCCTCTTTCCACAGTGCCTTCCAGTATTTCGAGTGTGTCGGTGGGGATGCCAAAGATGACCGGGGCTGGTCTTTTGACGGTGACCTCAGGTTCGGGGTCCGGCTCAGGTGACTTTTCTTCTTGCGAAAAATTAAAATTTTTGAAGCTGATTGTTTGCGCTGCCGTGATAAACACGAACAACGACACCGCGATCAGGATGGCTAGTCCGACACTACGTTTGAACATTACAAGGTACCTTTGGTTGGAAGAATGGCACGAAAATATGGTTTAACCGATAGAAATAAAAATCATTTACAATACAATATTCAGATTATAAATATGTTGCAATCCTATTTCAGATACACAATATAGCACCACAGGCTATCACCAACCCTAAACCCAATTGCACATTAACCTGCCAGTTCCAGCTTAACCGACTTAAAATCAGAAAATTGAGACTAATTAAAACTGGAGAATGCGGCGGCTCTTCTGAATAAAAAAATCTTTTATAACTTTGACCCCTATGAAAGCACTAGAAGGAAAAGTAGCCCTCGTAACCGGGGCATCAAAAGGTATAGGTCGCGCTATTGCCGAGAAACTGGTAGAGATGGGCGCACAGGTAGCATTCACCTACCTCTCAAGCGTTGAAAAAGGCCAGGCCCTGGAGCAGGAACTGACTGCGAACGGCGGCAAAGCCAAAGGTTTCCGCTCTGACGCCTCTGATATGGCGCAGGCCGAGAAGCTGATCGAGGATGTAGTGGCCGAGTTTGGCAAGATCGACATCCTGGTGAACAACGCAGGCATCACGCGTGACGGTCTGCTGATGCGCATGACTGAAGAGCAGTGGGATGCGGTGATCAATACCAACCTGAAATCTGTTTTTGCTTTAACAAAAGGTGCTACCAAGCATATGATGCGCGCCAAGAGCGGCTCGATCATCAACATCACCTCGGTGGTAGGTATAAAAGGAAACGCTGGACAGGCCAACTACTCAGCTTCTAAAGCGGGTATCATCGGCTTCACGAAGTCAGTGGCGCTGGAACTTGGCTCCCGCAACATACGCTGCAATGCAGTAGCCCCGGGCTTCATCGAAACCGAAATGACAGGCGAGCTCGACCAGAAAGTGGTAGACGAGTGGCGCAAGGCAATTCCTCTGAAGCGTGGTGGCTCGCCAGAGGACGTGGCCAACGCCGTAGCCTTCCTGGCATCTGACCAGTCGTCTTACATCTCAGGCCAGGTGCTGCAGGTAGACGGCGGTATGCTGACCTAAGTTTGAGAGTTAGAGAGTTTAGGAGTTTGAGAGTCAAAAACTCACTCGCCCAGACTTTCAAAGTATAATATTAGACCAATGCTGTAGCGTTTACGTTAGTAGCATTGGTCTTTTTCTTTTATCTTTAATCCTGAAATTATTTGATTCTTTAGAAGAAGTACTTCTCAAACTCCTAAACTCCCAAATTCTCAAACTCTTTGGATTCCTTCCGCCTCATAACGACCTATTCACCCTGGCTGATCCTGGCCTGTCTGGCTGTTGGTGCACTTTACGCCTGGCTGCTGTACAGCAAGCGTACGCCCTGGACTGCAGGTATAAACTATACCCTGGCGGCGGTGCGCTTTGTGGTAGTGAGTTTTCTGTGTTTCCTGCTGCTCGGCCCGCTGGTACGCTATGTCAGCAACAGCACACAGGCGCCTACTATCGTGTTTGCCGTGGACAACTCGCAGTCAGTGGCGCTGTTTTCAGATTCGGTACAGCTACGCGAGACACAGCAGGGTTTGCAGGCATTGCGCGACAAACTTCAGGAACAAGGTATACAGACCGAGGTGCGTGTGCTGGGTGAATCCGAGGCACCGCAGAACCTGGGTGAGATGCAGTACGAGGCTGAAACGACTAACCTGAGTCAGCTGCTGCGCGATGTACAGCGTGATTTTGAGCAGCAGAACCTGGCCGGCGTCGTGTTGCTATCGGATGGTATCGTGAACCAAGGCACTTCTCCTACCTACGCCAACTATAACTATACCATATACCCTGTAGCCGTAGGCGACACGGTGCCTAAGAAAGATATCGTGATGGCATCGCTGCGCTACAACAAGGTAAATTACAGCGGCAACCGTTTCCCGCTGGAGGCTGAGCTGCAGCAGCAGGCTTCGACGGTGCTACTGTGACAGTGCAGCTAAAGGAAAACAAGAAGGTCATCGACCGTAAAACAGTTACTCTGAAGGCCGGACAGCCATTGCAGCAGGTACCTTTCCAGGTGATGGCCAGCGGGTTGGGCAAGCGTCAATACGAAGTAGAAGTGCTACCGCAGCAAGGCGAGTTTACGGAGCTGAACAATTCCCGAAGCGCATACATTGATGTGGTGAAAGGCAAGATCAAAGTGCTGGTAGCAGCCGCATCTCCTCACCCGGATATCAAGGCATTACGTGCTGCCATTGAGTCGAACGAGAACTATGAAACGGAACTGTTTATACCTGGCCTGACGACGCTCAAGCAGCAGGACTATGATGTGGCGGTGCTGCACCAGTTGCCGGGCCGCACAGCCGGTGGTGAGGCGGCCCTTAACCTGGTACGCCAGAAGAACTTGCCGGCCCTTTATATCCTCGGTCCGCAGAGCGACATTGGCAACTTCAACCGCCTTAATGTGGGCATCCGCATCAATACACCAGGCAGTCCGACGAAGTGACCAGCGTGATCAATCCGAGCTTCAGCACCTTCAAAGTAGCCGAAGAGGCCACCGAGCGTCTGCAACAATACCCTCCTGCACGGTGCCTTATGGCGACTATCAGCTCATGCCAAACACGGAAACCGTTCTCTACCAGCAGGTGGGCCGCGTGCGTACGAACAAGCCGCTGCTCACCGTGCAGACCGTGGGCGACAAACGCAATGCTGCTCTGCTTGCTTCCGGCACCTGGCAATGGCGACTCACCGAAACGGCGAACCATGAAAACGCCGCAGTGTACGACAAACTGATCACGAACCTGGTGCAGCTCCTGACAGCTCCTCGTAACAAGAAGCGCCTTAACGTATACCCACACCTGAACGAGTACAGCAGTTCCGACGAAATCCGGTTTGCAGCAGAGGCCTACAACGAAGCGCTGGAGCCAATCTACGGACAAAATATTACGCTTAAGATACAGGATGCTGAAGGTGCCGAGAAGTCCTTTGAGTTTGCCAATGGAGAGAACCAGTCGGGGGTGAACATAGGCACTTTGCCAGGCGGTCGCTATACCTACACAGCCTCAGCCCGCATTAACGGGTCGCTGCAGCAGGATAAGGGCGAGTTTATAGTAGAGGAGCAGCAGCTGGAGGCGCTACATGCCGTGGCTGACCATAACTTACTTTACCAGTTGGGTACCAATACCGGCTCCAAGTTGTATTACCCGGCACAGTTGCAGCAACTGGAACAGGACATCCTGAGGCCGAGCACAAAGACCTGATCTACAGCTCTGAGTCGCTCAACGACTTGGTAGACCTGAAGTGGCTGTTCTTTGTGATCCTGGCTTTGGTATGCGGGGAGTGGTTTGTGCGAAAGTACAATGGGAGTTACTAGTTTTTGATAACGTACTATGACCAATTCAGACTTCCCACATCCCGTTGTTATAGAGACAGAACGCTATACCTGAGCTCACTGACGCCTGCCATCTACCAGCACCTCTTTACAGTCAGCAGCGATGAGGAGATCACCGCATACCTTGGCTTGAAGAATGCTGCTGAGCTGGCAGAAGAAAAAGACAAGTTCAGCAAAGGGCTTACCACCTATTTCCATAGCTTCAGGAACTTCAGAATTATTGATAAGCTGACCGCTACCGTGCTAGGCCGATGCGGCTATCATACCTGGATTATGAGTCACCGCCGGGCTGAGGTAGGCTATGTGCTGTTCGACGACAGCTACAAGCAAAAAGGCTACATGACCGAAGCGCTAGGTCCTGTTATCGCTTATGGTTTCGAGGAGATGGGCCTGCGCCGCATCGAAGCGATGGCTGCCGACTACAATACCCCCTCCATCAAGTTGCTCAAGCGATTTGGGATGCAGCTGGAAGGCGTGATCCGGGAGCATTATGTGGTAGATGGCATCAACGAAGATTCGGTACTCTACTCCATCATCCGCCCCGACTTTGACCGGCTCAAGCCTCTTTGGAACCTGCAGTACAAAATTCATCAGCCGGAGAAGGTGTAAATGGTTGAATGGTTAAATGGTTGATGGTTGTTAGTGCATGATTAATCCGCCCCTGCCCCCAGAGGGGATTCTGGTGCACGTTTCGGACGGGTCGCGACAGGGAAACGTTAAGGCTACATAGACCCGCAACGTTACGGTGTAAAATCGCTACACTTTAACTTCCAAACTATTTACTTTTTTAGCTCAAAACACTCTCAAACTCCTCAACTCTCAAACTCCTAAACTCTCTTGAAATACATCATCCTCAACAAGCCTTACGAAGTACTCACCCAGTTTACAGACGAGGGAGGCCGTGCTACGCTCAAAGATTTTGTGGCTATACCGGACATTTACCCTGTTGGTCGCCTGGACTACGACAGCGAGGGTTTAGTACTGCTGACCGACGACAAAACTTTGCAGCACCGTTTGTCTGACCCGAAGTTCAAGATTGAGAAAACATACTGGGTACAGGTGGATGGTGTACCTACAGAAGAGGCGCTGGAGGAACTGCGACGCGGCGTGATGATTAAAAGCACGAAGACTGCTCCTGCCATAGCTAGTCTACTGGAAGAGGAGCCGCAGGTATGGGAGCGCTCTAAACCGATCCGCTTCCGAAAAGACATTCCGACCAGCTGGGTGGAGATCAAAATTTCGCAGGGCATGAACCGGCAGGTGCGCCGAATGACGGCCGCTGTGGGTTTCCCGACGCTGCGCCTGATCCGGCCTGCCATTGGTCCGCTGAGCCTGGGCGATTTGCAACCCGGTGAGTACCGCGAACTGACAGAAGATGAAGTAGCAAAACTGAAGAGCCTGACCGCTGGCGGCAGCTTCGGAACTGGCAGTAAGCCAAAGAGACCAGGCAGTGCTCCCAAAAAACCAAGTGGCACTCCTAAGAGCAATGGTGGTCGCCATTACGACAGCCGCAACAACTCCAGCCGGAAGAAAAGATTTTAGACAGATATTTTTAACACCTTACAACCATTCCTATCATTTCGGGGTCCTGTAAGTAAGGGGCATGTAATAGTACATTACAAAGGCCGCTAATTTGGTTTCACATTAAAAAGGACTCTCATGAGAAAAGGACCTCTACCCGTTTTACAACAGGCGATCGCCTTGTTGCTTTTCCTGCCGGCCATGCTCCTAAGCTCCTGCTCCGACGAATGTGAATCAACCACCACCTTCATCGTATATGAACCGGTGTACATGCTGCGGACAGAACTGAAAAATGCGGTGAAAGTAACGCTGCACAAACACTCAAAGAGCCGGGCAAGATCTATACAAAAGGCCACTACCTTTTCATCAATGAAGTAAACAAAGGTGTCCACATCGTGGATAACTCTAATCCAAGTTTACCACGTTTCCTCAGCTTTATCGACATTCCGGGCAATCTGGATATGGCGGTGAAGGGCAATATCCTGTATGCCGATAACTACATCGACCTGGTGGCTTTTGATATCAGCAATCCACTGGATGTCAAGCTGGTCAGCCGTGTCGAAAACATCTTCCCTACTTATTTTGGGATGGTGGTAAATGACACCGCAGCCGTGTTCATTTCTGAATTTGTGGAGACACAACTGAAACAGCCGGCCGGTACTGACTGCAGTAGCGCTGGTCCTGGCTGGCGCAATGGCTGGATGACTTTTGATGGCAGATCCTTTGCCTCTACTTCGGTGGCGCAGCCTGGCAACTCATCCGGCAAAGGCGGCTCGATGGCGAGGTTTACTATTTCGGGCGACCACCTGTATACCGTCAGCAATTCAGACTTGCAGGTACTCGATATCAGCAACACGTCCAATCCAAAAAAGGGCGAAAAGATCAGGCTGGGCTGGGGCATCGAAACGATCTTCCCTTATGACAACAGATTGTTTATTGGTTCTACCACAGGTATGCACATCTACGACAACAGCAACCCGACTAGTCCGGTACACCTGTCCACATATGCACACGTCAATAGCTGCGACCCGGTGGTGGTGGAAGGCGACCTGGCTTGGGTGACGCTGCGCTCCGGCAATGCATGTGCCGGCTTCACCAATTAACTTGAAGTGATCAACATCAGCAACCCGCGTAGCCCGCAGCTGGTCAAGACCTACCCTATGCAAAATCCCCACGGCTTAGGTATAGACCGCTCCACGCTCTTCCTCTGTGAAGGCAAGTATGGCTTGAAGATTTTTGATGCGAAGGATCACCTAAAAGTGAGCGAAAACCTGATTTCCCATTTCAAAGAGCACGATGCCTTTGATGTCATTCCGATGGGAAGCAACCTGCTGCTGATAGGCCAGGACGGCCTGTACCAGTATGACTACAGCAATCTGAAAGACATCAAGCTGCTCAGCAAACTGCCCGTATCCCGCTAATCCTCCTACCGCCACTATATGAGATACCTATACCTGCTCACCCTGCTATTTTTTTCCTCCGGACTGGCTCAGGCACAGTCGGATGAACAGCCTGTTAAACGTTACATGGGCACGGTCGAGCTCGGCTACCTTTATGGAAACAACAAACAGCATGATGTCGATAACTTTGTAGCTGCACCTACAGTGACGCTTTTCAATGGCATCCGGCTGCACAGGCTACTGGCCATAGGTGCCACTACCGGATTTGATTTTTATAACAACCTCCTGATCACGCCTTTTGCACTGGGTATTCGTGGTGAGATGTTGAACACACGCATCAGCCCAATTTATAGCATTGACGCAGGGTATGGTTCTTCGTTTCTGAGCCATGAATCTGACAATGAAAAAAAGGAGGGTGGCTGGATGTTTAACCCTGCACTGGGATTCCGGGTCAGGAGTGGCAATAGCACCGCCTATACCTTTGCGGCCGGTTACAAAACACAAAAGGCAGAAACTGTCAGCTCCTGGGGACACAGTTTCACAGAGCAAAAGATCACCTTCAAGCGCCTGTCGGTGCAGCTGGGCTTTATGTTTTAGTTTGCTTCCCTGCAATATGCTGCACTATCTTCACAGCATGCTCGCGGGAGTTCTCGATGAACCACACATGGGTCTCCATGCCGCCGCACACCACGCCCGCCAGGTATAGCCCGGGCAGGTTGGTCTCCATGGTTTCGGGATTGTGGTAAGGGTGCCGGTAAAAGTCATCTGACAGCTTCACCCCGATCTTCTCCAGAAAAGCGAAGTTGGGCTGGTAGCCAGTCATGGCCATCACAAAATCGTTGGGGATCGTCACTTTACCCTCCTGCGTCTGTATATCCACTTCCTGTTCTCTGATCTCGGTCAGGCTGGAGTTGAAATAGGCTTTGATGCTGCCCTCAGCGATCCGGTTTTCCAGGTCAGGCTTGATCCAGTACTTGATCCGTCCCAGTTCGCCTTCCCGCACCACCATGGTCACGTCGGCACCTTTGCGCCAGGTCTCCAGGCCACGTCGGCAGATGAGTTATTGGCGCCCACCACTACGACCTTCTGCTTGTAATAATAGTGCGGGTCGTAATAGTAGTGTTTTACTTTTTGCAAATCCTCGCCAGGTATACCGAGCATGTTGGGGATGTCATAAAAGCCGGTCGCCAGGATCACATACCGTGACTGGTAGCTGCCCTTGCTGGTGCTCGTCAGGTATAGTTCTCCTTCGCGGCGTATACCTGACACTTCTTCAAACAAGCGGATGTTCAACTCTCCGATGTCCGCTACCCGCCTGTAGTACTCCAGGGCTTCGCTGCGGTTGGGTTTGGGGTGAATCGAAGGGAAAGGGAAGCCTCCTATTTCCAGCCGGTCGGCGGTGGAGAAGAAGGTCATGTTGAGCGGGTAATTGAAAAGCGAATTGGTGATGGTGCCTTTCTCGATGATCTGGAAAGAAAATCCGGCTTTCTTAGCTTCCAGTCCGCAGGCCAAACCAATGGGACCGCCCCCTACTATTATGATATCGAAAGTATTTTCCAAAATGGTGTTGTTCAGGTATAGCCTACCTGCAGGAGTGAGTTGCTGCTACAGGTATAGCCAGTTAACAGAACGAATATACGGAGTGTTCAGCAGTACAGCACAGACATACCTGTTCAAGGTGTGCTGACTTAGTCAATCGATCACTCCCTTTTCACATATGTTCGCCCTCCAAAAGAAGCTATTCATGTAATAAATTCCTTACACTATGTAAAAAATACTTGCTAAATGTAATGTTTTCTTTACATTCATCGTATCTATTCTAAAAAAGAACAACCCAATGAAAACACAGCTCCTTTTCCCCAACCGATTTAAGATAATTGGATGGATTTTATTAATTCCCTCTACCCTCCTAGGGTTGCTTATCGTGCTGTTAGATAACCCTGTATTTGATTTGGACGCAACCGTGTTCGCTATTTATGATGGCGGGCTTTTTGACCCAGCCAAAGCTTTTGTTTTGATTGAAAACAACATAGTGGATGAGCTTGTCGCCATAGTGGCTATCATCGGTGGAGTGCTGGCGGCTTTTTCGGAGGAAAAAGATGAGGACGAATACATCGCCAAAGTCAGGCTAGAGTCGCTACTATGGGCAACTTATATAAATTATGGCTTTCTGCTGTTCTCGGTGCTCTTCGTCTATGGGCTTGGCTTTTACCAGGTGATGCTGTTTAACATGTTCACCGTGCTCTTTATCTTCTTGATACGCTTCAACTATGTGCTCTACAAAACCTCCCGCTCCATCGCATGAAAAATACATTAAAAGTGGAGCGGGCTATCCACGACCTGACCCAAGAAGAGCTAGCCAAAAAAATCGGGGTGAGCAGGCAAACCATCAACGCCATGGAAGCCAACAAATATGTGCCTTCGACAGTACTGGCTCTTAAAATCGCCCGTGTGTTTGAAAAACCCGTCGAGTCTATTTTCTCACTCGATGACTCAGATTAGCAAGTCGCTTTCAGGGTAATACATATTGTCAGACTTCGGGATGAAGCCAATGCTGGGCGCGCAAGCTATACCTATGGCATGCTACGGGAACATAGAGAGTCTGTGTTTGTATGTGACCAGGTATAAGTAGATTTTTACACAGCAGTCCAAATATCTTATCGCTTTCGTCGGCAGAAAAACAGCTAGCGTACCTGAATAATAAGATTTCATGCTGAGTGTTTTGAGCAGGTAGAAGGCGTAAGTTGGAGGCCTCTATACCTGATATTAGATATATTCAGGGTTCAGTATAACAAATGTTTTACAACCCCCTTCTTTCATCAATAATTGGGTACAATTCCTTAGCTTTAGACGCTTAAACCAAACTAATCTACTTATACCTAATTCTACACAATGCAAAAGCGTATACTTTCTGTAGCGCTGCTGGTGGCCCTAAGCGGGGGCACTGTGCAGGCTCAGAAGAAAGCACCAAAGCAGCCGGCCTCAACACCCGCCAAAGAAAGGCTGCAGGGGTTCGAGAAGCGACAGCAGCTGGAACAGAACTCCCTTGTTAAAAACCTGGCCTTCCGCAACGTAGGCCCTACTGTACAAAGCGGCCGCATCACTGACCTGGATGTGAACCCGAAAGACCCGACCAATTTCTACGCAGCCTATGCCTCGGGCGGTCTCTGGAGAACCATCAACAACGGCATTTCCTTTGAGCCGCTCTTCGACAACGAAGCGGTGATGACCATTGGCGACATTGCCGTGGACTGGAACAACAACGAAACCATCTGGATCGGTACCGGCGAGAGTAACTCCAGCCGCTCGTCATACTCCGGTGTGGGTGTGTACAAGAGCACCGACGGCGGCAAAACCTGGCAGCACATGGGCCTGGACGATACCCACCACATCGGTCGCATTATCCTGCACCCATCTGACCCGAACACGGTATGGGTAGCGGCTGTGGGGCACCTGGTACTCGCCTAATAAAGACCGCGGCGTGTACAAAACCACCGATGGCGGCAAGACCTGGAAGAAGACCCTCTACATCGACGATAACACAGGCGCGATTGACCTGGTGATCGACCCGAAGAACCCGAACAACTTGTATACAGCCATGTGGCACCGCGAGCGACGCGCCTGGGATTTTGTGGAAGGCGGCAAGACATCCGGCATCCATAAGTCAACCGACGGAGGCAACACCTGGACTCGTGTGAGCACCGAAGGCAGCGGATTCCCGACTTCTGCTGGCGTAGGCCGTATCGGTCTGGACATTCACCCTGGCAACCCGAACATCATCTACGCTTTCCTGGACAACCAGGAGCTGCGTCAGGTGGAGAAGAAGGAGCCAAAGGCGGGTGAACTGCAGAAGGATCAGTTCAAAGGGATGACGACAGAGGCTTTTCTGGCCCTGAACGACAAAGACCTGAACAGCTTCTTGGACAACAACCGCTTCCCTTCTAAATATACCGCCAAAACGGTGAAGGCCGATGTGAAAAGCGGTAAGATAAAGCCTGCTGCTTTAGCCGCATACCTGGAGGACCCATTGGCGGTAACCACCGAAGCTCCGGTAAAAGGTGCTGAACTATACCGCTCTGATGATGCTGGCAAGACCTGGAAGAAGACCCACGAGAAGCCAATCGACGACATGTACTCGAGCTACGGTTACTACTTCGGTGTGGTACGTGTAGCGCCGCACAACCCAGACAAGGTATACCTGCTCGGTGTGCCGCTTTTGACCTCAGACGACGGAGGCAAAACCTTCCGCAACATTGAGGGCGACAACGTGCACTCCGATCATCAGGCCCTGTGGGTGAGCCCTGACAAACCGGGCTATGTGATCAATGGCAACGATGGTGGCCTGAACATCACCTACGACGATGGCAAAACCTGGGCGATTGCCAACTCTCCTTCGGTAGGGCAGTTCTACGCCGTGGCTGTTGATATGGAGAAGCCTTACAACATCTATGGGGGTTTGCAGGACAATGGCACCTGGTATGGTCCGAGCAACTACAAGGCCAGTTCGGCCTGGACCCAAAACGGCCGCTATCCTTACCAGCGTCTAGGTGGTGGCGACGGCATGATGGTGCAGGTGGACTTCCGTGACAACAACACGGTATATCTGGGCTCGCAGTACGGCAACTACGCCCGTGTAGACAAGCGCACCGGTCAGCGTGTGTCTGTGAAGCCAACGCATGAACTTGGCGAAACACCATTGCGCTTTAACTGGGAAAGCCCGATACACCTGAGCCGCCACAACCAGGACATCCTGTACTTTGGCTCCAACAAATTCCATCGCTCCATGAAGAAGGGCGAGGACATGCAAACCCTCTCGGGCGACCTGACAAACGGTGGTCTGAAAGGTGACGTAGGTTTTGGTACGCTGACCAGCATCGATGAGTCTCCGCTCAAGTTCGGCTTACTCTATACCGGCTCTGACGATGGCGCAATCCACGTATCCAAAGATGGCGGTTATAACTGGGAGAACATCTCAAAGAAGCTGCCGCAGAACATGTGGGTATCAACTGTAGTGGCCTCCAACCACAGCGAAAACCGCGTGTATACTTCACTTAACGGTTACCGCTGGGATGACTTCACGCCATACCTGTACGTGTCGGAAGACAATGGCAAGAAGTGGGAGCGCCTGGGCACTAACCTGCCAGCTGAGGCCATTAACGTGGTAAAGGAAGATCCGAAGAACCCGGACCTGCTTTATGTAGGCACCGACCATGGCTTGTATATCTCGCTGGACCGTGGCAAGACCTTCATGCAGATGCGCAATGGCATGCCAGCTGTTTCAGTGCATGACGTGGTTGTACACCCACGTGACAACGATTTGATTGTGGGAACGCACGGCCGCTCGATCTATATCGCCAACGTGGACCACCTGCAGCAGCTTACACCGGAGATCCAGAATCAGAAGCTGCACCTGTTCGCTTTCCAGCCAACCAACTATAACCCGCGCTGGGGACAGTCGTGGGGTGCCTGGGGTGAGCCAATGGAAACTTCGCTTGAGATTCCATTCTACACAACTCAAGCAGGCACTGCGACCATCCGCATCAAAACGGATAAAGGCCAGTTGTTGAAAGAGATGAAGGACGAGAACGAGCGCGGTCTGAACTACGTGAGCTACAACTTCTCAGTAGACGAAGCCAACGCCAAAGCCTACGAAACGGCCCTGAACAGCAGCAAGAAGGATGGCGAGGAAGCCTGAAAGTAGAGGCGGCCGATAACAAGGTGATCTACCTCCAGCCAGGTAAGTATATAGTAGAAGTAGAAACAGCCGATGGTGGCAAGGCTACTTCTGAGTTTACTTTGAAAGCGCAGGAAAGAAGAGCAAGAAGTTAATTCTAGAAATTGCTGTACCCATTGTAAAGGCAGTCCCGTTGGGGCTGCCTTTGTTGTTTTATACCTATTCCTTATAAAGAAAAGAAGATACTGGCACACATATTGTTATAGAATATTACATATATTAGATAAAGCTATTCCTATAATTTCTATCATTTAACGCTTACCTAAATCCAGCTTATGAAAATCAAACTTCTACTCCTCACATTTCTTCTCTGCACTTCAATTAGCGCCATGGCGCAGAATAAATGGATACCAAAGCTCGGCTACGGCACCGTGTATTCAGGTAATGGCGATATACCCGGCCATTGGTTTATAGGTGGCATGCAAACGCATATCTCCAACCGCTCAGGCTTCGAGATACTGGCCACCGGCACATACATTGAGCAGACCCGCCGCTGGGGACAGGGATACGAGACATTCCAGAAGTCGAATGGCGTTGCGCTTGAAGGATCCTATAACCTCTTCATCAATGCCGGGCCTGTTCAGATTTACCCGGCAGTTGGTCCGGTGCTAAGGTATGCCAGCGAACGGGAGTTGTACGGACTTTCCATTCAGTACAACGGGCAGGGTGGTATCACAGACTTCGAGCCTGAGATGCGCTCGAGAAATGGACTGCAGGCAGGCTATGTGCTAGCGCTGAACCTGGATGTGAAAGCTAAACAGCACCTCACTTTCGGATTGAGAGGCTCCGTGCAAAGCTTCCATACTGGGCAGCGACTGGCAGCTGTTGGCCTGACCTTGAAAAATGCGAGATGGTAACCCCGGCTCAACACATTCTTAAATAACAGCCCGCACCGACATCACAAAATTCCTGCCCGGAGCTGCTATACCTGAAGAGTAAGGTCGGTAACGCTGGTCTGTGATGTTCTCTATACCTGCGCTCAGCGACAGGTGCCGGTTCAGTTGGTAGAGTGCCTTCAGGTTGAGTGTGGTCCAGTCGGGACTGTATGGATTCCCGTCTTCGTCTGTCGCATATAGGTAAGCTTTGTCCTGCTCTTCGGGCGCCAGCTGGCTATACCTGAATGCTCCATTATACACGGCATAAAAGTCTGCCTTGAACCGATTGCGGGTATAAGTCAGGCGGGTTGTACCAAAAGCTGGTGCGGCATGTCGCAAAGGTGCCTCCGTGCCATTATCTAGTTCTTCACGCCCACGCTGCAGGCTATATCTAGAGGTGATACCAAAACCGGCCGGTAACTTCAGTTCTATACCTGCCTGCACACCCCAAACCCTGGCATAGGCGGCATTCTGGATAGCCTGCACCTGGCTACTTTCTCCCTCGTATTCGATAAAGCTGTTACCGTTTAAGGTATAGTCTCGCCGCACCAGTGCATCCTGCAGATAGGTATAGAAAGCAGTCGCATCTAGTTTGAGTACCTCCCCGAACACTTTAGCAAATCCCAGATCCGCATTGTAGGCGTACTCCGGCTTCAGGTCTGGATTGGGCACCACGACCAGGCCCGGAGCAGAATCGAAAATCTTGCCGATATCGTCCACGTTCGGAGAGCGGAAACCTGTGGATAAATTCGTGCTCAGCTGCCAGTCGGGTTTCGGACTATACACCAGCCCTGCACTTCCGGTCACAGCCCCTGTGTTGATGTCAGCGGAAGCGAAAGGAAGATCATAGAAGCTCTTGTCGAAAGCTGCATTGAGCAGGATGTGGTTATACCTGGCCCCTGTCAGTACTGTGAGCTTCTCCCCCACTTTGAATCGGTAAGTCAGGAAAGCGGCATAGGAACCCAGTCCGAACCATCCGGATAACGGGCAGGCCCAGGTATAGTCGCGCCAGTGCTGGTATTCTCATCGGTGCCTGTCGAGCGCACATGGTTATAAATAACTTCCAGACCATAAAAGAGATGATGGCGCCCGTCCAACGCTTTCTCAAAATCCAGGTTGACAGAGTAGGCGTTGACTTTTTCGTAGCGGTTATACCTGGTCGCTTTACCCAGGTCCCGATTGTGACGGCTCTCCTCAAACAGCTGGTGCGCTAAACCGATGTTCAGCTGATCAAAGAATTTGTTGTCCGTCCGGTGGCTTGCCTGCAGGTGCTGCATCGCCCATACCTGCGGACCATAATACCACTCCGCTGAGCGCAGCTTGCCATTTCGGTACAGGGTCAGGCGGTCGTAGCGGGGCACATCGGAGGTGGTAGAGTAATGGAAACCGTACTGTAATTCCCAGTTTTCGCTGGGCCTATACCTGATCTTCTGCATCAGGTTCAGCTGGTCGTAGCCCGTGTATACCTGTCGCATCGGATCAGGATTGGTAATCACCTCGTCCTGTCCGTTTTGGCTGCGCACATACTCTTTTCGGAGGTAATCATCCGGCCCATTTGCCCCCATTGTCAGGTCACCGTAATCGCTGAAAGTTGCGCTGGTCAGAAAGGCCCATTTTTTCAGCCCGTAACTCAGATCGAGGTGTGCGGTCTTCTCGTGGTTGGCCGAAGACCATCGAATGGCAGCGTTGCCTTTGATCAACGGTGATGCGTCCGCCGAAAACTTCGGCGACAAGGTATAGAAGTTCATTACGCCGCCTATCGCATCGCTGCCATACATGACCGAGCCCGGTCCGAACATCACTTCTGTTTTTTCTATGGCGAAAGGATCAAGGGAAATAACATTCTGCAGGTTGCCGCTCCTGAAAATGGCTGTGTTCATGCGCACACCGTCCACGGCAAGCAATACCCGGTTGGTAGCAAATCCGCGGATCATAGGGCTGCCGCCTCCACCCTGACTTTTCTGGATAAACACCTCCCCTGCCTGCCCCAGCATGTCTGCGGCAGTCTGAGGTTGCTGCAGCAGCACATCTTTCGGCCGGATAGTACTGACCCGCTGCGGCACTTCTTTTGCGGCCTGTTGCCATCGGGCTGCCGAAACCACCACGGTGCGCAGTGAGATGTTGTTTTCGCGCAGGTATAACTGAAAGCCCTGCCGCTCCAGTTGCCCGTAAGACAAGGTTTTCTGATCATAACCTATCAGGCGAATCACCAGGCTATCGATGCCTTTGAAGGGACTGACATCCACCCGACCTCTGCTGTCAGTAAAGCTGATCTGCTCGGAATGTTTACTGTAAAGCTGCACCATCTCCAGAGGCTGCTGCGTGACCTGGTCTTTCACGGTCAGGACTTGCCCGAACGTGGACGTGCTGAGTAAGCACAGCCACCCCATCAAGTGCAGAAGATTCTTCATGCTGCTTATTCGCTCTTGATCTTTCTGATCTTTTTCGGATAAAACCACAGGAAGAAACCCGTGCTGGAAAGGACTAACAATCCGAAGCCCAGCACGTTCATCGACACCAACTTAAAGAGATCGCTGATGATGGAGCCGTCGTGCACTTTCTCAATCCAGTCAGAATGGCGGCGGGCCACGGAAAGCACTTTGCCGGTGCTGGCGTCGAGCTGCACCTCCCAGCTTCCCTCCTTAAAAATGGTTTTCACGATCCCTTTGTCCAGACGGGCTTCGATGCGGTCGATGGGATTGTTGGTGATAGCCGCTGCCGAGTCCAGGCCGGCAAGCGAACGTGCTGACAGTTCAGCCAACGGCAGCCATTGCTGCAGGTCTGCGGTAACTCCTTTTTGGGTGGGTGGCTGCAGCAGATCTATATCTTTTTTCCAGCCCAGCAGTATACCTGTCACACTGCTTATCAGAATAAACAGCCCCAGAATCAGTCCCAAATAGCGGTGATATACCCGGAAATTACGCAGCCGTTCGGCTAGCGTTTTTACTTTCTGTTTTACAAGGGTGGCAGTACTGGTACTCACGTAGATAGATCAGAATAGGTATGAAAGCCCAATATCCAACAATTGCGGCAGATAAACAATGTGGCGACACCAGTCTTTAAAGTTTGGATACTAATTGCAACCATTCCCCGTTTTAGAGACTCTTAAGGTTGAAAAACTATACTACTATGATTAAACTTTTCTATCCACTCCTGGCTCTGGCGCTCTTTACGCAATGCCAACAGGACGAATCCTATGAAACCACGGAGTTCAAAAAAGATACCGACGACCTGAAGTTCGGTCAGGAGGCGCTCCTGCAGCAGTACGGGCAAATTACGCTGTACGGCGAGGAGGTACCGCGTCGCCTGATCGTATCCCTGAAAAGCATAGAAGATTCCCGCTGTCCGACTGATGTTAATTGCGTGACAGCAGGCAATGCAAGTGTTTTGCTAAGAGCCTCCAACAGCCATGGCGTGAATGAAAACATCACACTCTGTATTGGAGACTGTGGTACGGATGCAGCCAGAGAAACCCATACCATAGAAGCTGCAGTTGGCGATGTCAGTTACAAATTCACTCTGAAAGGCGTGAGGCCATACCCTGGCCAGGCACACGAAGGCGAAGTGCAGAAGGCCCAGCTGGTGGTGGAGAAGCTATAAGGCCTTAATTTATACCAGGCTCCGTAGCCTGTACCTGCTATTTGAGAATAGCGCTTCCTGCTTTTTAACAACATCAGTTTGCAACACCAACAAAACAGAAAGCCCTGCCATTCCTGGCAGGGCTTTCATAATTAACAGGTATAGGCTATACCTTACAAAGATCCGGTTGCCGGGGCCGCCTCAGCTTTTTTCACTGAAATAGCGTCCACTCCTTTCTCCTTCACCAGCCTGTTGAGCGCCGGCACATCCTGTGTTTGTACCTGCTTAAATAGATTCAGCTGCTCGTCAATCTGAGCCGTTGATTTCCTTCTTGAAGGCATAGGCCTGATCGGTTGGACGGAAGTCGCCGGTGCTAACCTGCCCCACCAGGTTCGCCAGTTTGTTGTTCAGGCGGATCGGGAAGTTGAGCGGGTCCTGGCCGCTGCGGTTCTTCGTCTGGTACAGCGCCTCTTCAATGGCGGTGATCTTCTTGTCGATTGCGGTGGCAGACTCCACCACATCTTTGTAGTTCTCCTGCCCTTTCAGGTTCCCTTTGAGCGTGTTGAGCTGTGCCCGCATGGTACGGATGTCTTTGATCGCGTCATGCGTTTCGGTCAGTTTATCGCGTACCTCGGTCAGGAAGGCGAACTGGGTGGCTCTGTCTTCGGGTGTAGCTTTGGTGCGTGGGTCAGGCAAAATGGTAAAGGCAGTCTCCTGGCTCTCCTTGTTCACCGTCAGCTTGGCTTTGTAGTTTCCAGGTATAGCCTTAGGTCCTTGCAGGCCACCGCCCCACAGGATGATGCCATCGAACTTACTTGCCTCCGGGTAGCGCATGTCCCACACGAAGCGGTTCATACCCTCTTTCGCCTCCAGCTTGTCTTTTTTCTCTTTGGCATTGCTAATATAGCTGCGGATCAGTTTACCGTTCTGGTCCATGATCTCCAGCTGTACCACAGTAGCTGAGTCTGGCTTAGTTGGCAGGTAGTAATGCACCATCACGCCGCCAGGGTGGTTCTCACCGGCTGTCTTGGAAAGGCCTCTACTGCCGCCGTCCATTTTGTAAGTATCCAATGGCTTGTACAGATGAAACTTGCTCTTCGCTATACCTTCGTTCAGCTGGTGCAGCGGCGTCAGGTCGTCTATGATCCAGAAACTGCGGCCCTGTGTGGCAGCGATCAGGTTATCGTTTTTGATCGTGAGGTCCGTGATCGGCACAATCGGTAAATTCAGCTGGAAGGGCTGCCAGCTCTGCCCGTCGTTGAACGACACATACATGCCATACTCGGTACCGGCATACAACAAACCGTCACGCTTCGGATCGGCACGCACCACACGGGTAAAGTGGTGGCCCGGTATACCTGTGGTGATCTTCGTCCAGCTCTTGCCATAGTCGGTGGTCTTGTACAGGTAGGGGCTGAAGTCGCCTGACTTATACATGGTAGCGGCCACATAAGCGGCACCCTTTTGAGTCGGGTGCGCCTCAATGCTGTTGATCTGTATCCACTCTGGCATACCCTTCGGCTGCACCTTTGTCCAGTTTTTGCCATTGTCACGCGTCACGTGGATCAGGCCGTCATCTGATCCGGTCCAGATCACGCCCGGCTCCACCGGCGACTCGTTGATCGCGAAGATGGTGCCGTAGTACTCCACGCTGGTGTTGTCTTTGGTGATCGGTCCTCCAGATGGTCCGAGTTTGGTTGAGTCGTTGCGCGTCAGATCCGGGCTGATTGTTTCCCAGGACTGCCCTTCGTTATAGGTCACATGCACGTGGTTAGACGTGGTGTAGAGCTTTTTCGGATCGTTGGGTGAGAACATGATCGGGAAGTTCCACTGGAAGCGGTACTTCATCCCTTCGGCACCGTGGCCCATCGGGTTGTCCGGCCATACATTGATTACGCGCTCCTGCCCGTTGCTATGGTCCACACGCGACAGGAAGCCACCGTAGTTACCGCCGTACACAATCTCCGGGTTCTCCGGGTTCACGGCCAGGTGCGCACTCTCCGAACCGGCTGTTTCTTCCCAATCATCCTCAGAGATGCTCCAGCCCGTAGAGCGGTGACTAATACGAACGGTAGAGTTGTCCTGCTGTGCTCCGTAAATGCGGTATGGGAAATGGTTATCGGTCACGACGCGGTAAAACTGTCCGGTGGGCTGGTTGTTCATCGTGCTCCAGTTCATGCCGCCGTCCGAGGTGATCTGTGCGCCACCATCGTCGGCAATGGCCATGCGCGATGGATTCTCCGGCGCGATCCATAGGTCGTGGTGGTCAGCGTGACCGGCGAAGGCCGATGTAAAGGTTTTGCCGCCATCCTTGCTGCGGTGGTAGGCCACGTTCAGCACGTATACCACGTCCTCGTCTTTCGGGTCGGCATATACGCGGGTATAGTACCAGGCCCGCTGTCGCAGGTTGCGGTCGTCGTTCATCTTCTTCCAGGTCAGGCCGCTGTCATCGGAGCGGAACAGACCGCCTTCATCGGCTTCCACCATCGCAAACACACGGTTAGAGTTAACCGGTGATACTGTCACACCAATGATGCCGAGCGTACCTTTTGGCAGGCCTCGTTTTTTGAGATATCTTTCCAGGTGTCACCGCCGTCGGTACTTTTCCAGATGCCTGAACCCGGTCCTCCTGATGACAGGCTATACGGGGTGCGGCGCACGTTCCAGGTGGTGGCGTAAAGGTGACGTGGGTTGTTCGGGTCGATGATCAGATCTACGGCACCAGCGTCTTTGTTGGCAAAGAGTGTCTTCTTCCAGGTTTTGCCGCCGTCGGTGCTCTTGAACACGCCCCGTTCTTCGTGTGACTTGTACAGGTCACCCATCACGGCCACATACACAATGTCCGGGTTCTGCGGATGGATGCGAATGCGGCCGATGTGCTTGGAATCCTTCAGGCCGATCTGCTCCCAGGTCTTGCCGGCATCGAGTGAGCGCCACATGCCATGGCCCGATGACACGTTGCCACGCACCGTCTTCTCCCCTTCGCCCACATAGATTACATTGGGGTCAGCCTCACTCACCGCTACTGCCCCAATGGAGCCACCGTAGAAGCCGTCGGAAATGTTTTCCCAGGTAGAGCCGCCGTCAGTCGTGCGCCATACGCCGCCACCCACGGTGCCCATGTAGTAGAGGTTTGGTTTACCGGGTACGCCTGTAACGGTGGCGGAACGTCCGCCTCGGAAAGGGCCGATGGAGCGCCACGCCATGCCATTGTATAGTTTGGCTTCGTAAGGGGCAGCTGCTTCTTTTTGTTTGCTTGTGCGTGGCTTCTGTTTCTGGGCCACCGCTTCCGGCGGCGACATGGTCAGTGCCAGCAGCAGACAAGCCGTTGTGCCAGTTCTAAGAAAGGTGCTTTTCATGTAAAGGTGAGCGAAAAGGTTTTGGATCAGTTTGTTTGAACTTCTGATTTATAAAAGTTTAGTTAAAAAAGCAAACCGACTCGCTGAGGCAACCTGCTCCCTCTCCCAATACCCTCACCTTAAACCTGATGCTGTTTTTCCAATTCCTAAGAGAGATCCGGCATCCTGTTCAGGCACAGCCATGTTTCAGATCTCTCGTTTCTTTCAGGATGACAGTTGATACCCCCAGGGTTCGGTGGCACAAAAGCAACATCACATGATTAGCATCAGACGAGTGCTTAATTTTAGAACCTACAGTAAAGCAACACAGTACCAATACTGCAGTAATTATGTCGCACACGAGCGGGGCACCTGTTGCATGGTCAGACAAACAAGGTATAGCATACCTCAACCTGTGACAGAATGACAGGCAAAACCCGCTTATTCAGCCTTGGCACATACCTTGTAATAGTGCTAGCAACAGTGAAAAGAAATTGTAATCGAATCATTATAAAACTATAGAATGGGAAAGATAATTGGTATTGACTTAGGTACAACCAACTCCTGCGTTGCCGTAATGGAAGGTAACGAGCCGGTGGTTATTCCTAACAGCGAAGGCCGCAGAACTACTCCGTCTATCGTCGCGTTTCTGGACGGCGGTAAAGGCGAGCGTAAGGTAGGTGACCCTGCCAAACGTCAGGCAATCACAAACCCACAAAACACGATCGCTTCGATCAAGCGCTTCATGGGCCACAGCTACAATGAAGTAAGCGAAGAAGCCAAGCAGGTGTCTTACAAAGTGGTGCAGGGTGGCAACAACACCGTGCGTGTAGAGATCGGAGACCGCCAGTACACACCACAGGAAATCTCGGCGATGGTGCTTCAGAAAATGAAGGCTACTGCAGAAGACTACCTGGGTACTACAGTGACAGAAGCGGTTATTACCGTACCGGCTTACTTCAACGATGCGCAACGCCAGGCTACGAAAGAAGCTGGACAGATCGCAGGCCTTGAAGTGAAGCGTATCATCAACGAGCCTACAGCGGCGGCGCTGGCTTACGGCCTCGATAAAAAACACAAAGACCAGAAGATCGCGGTATTCGACTTAGGTGGCGGTACCTTCGATATCTCAATCCTGGAGCTGGGTGACGGTGTGTTCGAAGTACTTTCTACCAACGGTGACACACACCTGGGTGGTGATGACTTTGACCAGGTGATCATCAACTGGCTGGCCGACGAGTTCAAGAACGACGAAGGTCTGGACCTGCGCAAAGACCCAATGGCCTTGCAGCGTCTGAAAGAAGCCGCTGAAAAAGCAAAGATCGAGCTTTCTTCTTCTAACGAAACAGAGATCAACCTGCCATACATCATGCCAGTAGATGGTGTGCCAAAGCACTTGGTACGCAAGCTGACAAGAGCGAAGTTCGAGCAGCTGTCTGATGATCTGATCCGTCGCTCGATGGAGCCTTGCAAGAAGGCCCTGCAGGATGCTGGCCTGTCAACTTCTGACATTGACGAAGTAATCCTGGTAGGTGGTTCAACCCGTATCCCGAAAGTGCAGGAAGAAGTAGAGAAGTTCTTCGGCAAGAAGCCTTCTAAAGGTGTGAACCCGGATGAAGTAGTGGCCATTGGTGCCGCGATTCAGGGTGGTGTACTGACAGGTGAAGTAAAAGACGTGCTTCTGCTGGACGTAACGCCGCTTTCACTGGGTATCGAGACGATGGGTGGTGTGATGACGAAATTGATCGAGTCTAACACGACTATACCTACGAAGAAGTCAGAGACCTTCTCCACGGCATCGGACAATCAGCCATCTGTTGAGATCCACGTACTGCAGGGTGAGCGCCCAATGGCGAAAGACAACCGCACGATCGGTCGCTTCCACTTGGACGGCATTCCACCAGCACCACGCGGCGTTCCGCAGATCGAAGTAATTTTCGACATCGACGCCAACGGTATCCTGCATGTAACGGCCAAGGATAAAGCCACTGGCAAAGAGCAGAAGATCCGCATTGAGGCTTCTTCTGGTCTGAGCGAGCAGGAAATCGAGAAAATGCGTCAGGAAGCAGAGGCCAACGCAGAAGCTGATAAGAAGGCGAAAGAAGAAATCGAAAAGCTGAACGCAGCTGACTCGATGATCTTCCAGACCGAAAAGCAGCTGAAAGAGTATGGCGACAAGCTGTCTGAAGGTAACAAGTCGAACATCGAAAATGCACTGGGTCAGCTAAAGACAGCGCACGGTGCCAAAGATATCGCTGGAATTGACGCAGCGATCGAAAGTCTGAATAATGCATGGCAGGCGGCCTCGCAGGAGATGTACGC